>JASFPU010000089.1:0-8974 GCA_050115855.1 Holophagae bacterium | reverse complement strand
GGAGATCGTGCACCATGTCCTGGATCTCCCGGGGCGGCGGCTGGGTCAGCCGCGACACGACGAAGGTCGTGATCAGGTTGAAGATCATGCCGACCGTACCGATGCCCTGCGCCGAGATGTCGAAGAAGAACGCCGGCATGCCGAAGAATCGGTTGCCGATGATGTAGAAACCGGTGAAGCCGAGGCCGACGAGCATGCCGGCGATGGCGCCGGCCTTGTTGGTCCGTGCGTCGAAGATGCCGAGCAGGATGATCGGGAAGAACGAGGCGGCGGCGAAGCCGAAGGCGAAGGCCACGACCTCGGCGACGAAACCCGGCGGGTTGATGCCGAAGTAGCCGGCAACGCAGATCGCGGCGAAGATGACGATGCGTCCGACCAGCAGTCGGCGCGCCTCGCTCGCCTTGGGATCGATGAGCCGGGCGTAGAGGTCGTGCGCCACCGAGCTGGAGATCACGAGCAGCAGGCCGGCGGCCGTCGACAGCGCGGCGGCGAGACCTCCGGCGGCGACCAGCGCGATGACCCACGGCGAGAGCTTGGCGACCTCCGGGGTCGACAGGACGATGATGTCTCGGTCGATCGTGATCTCGGAGGTGGTCTTGTCCGGTGTCATCTCGATGATGCCGTTGCCGTTCTTGTCTTCGAACCCGAGCAACCCCGTCTTCTCCCAGCTCACCGCCCAGTCGAGCTGCTGGATCTGGGCGACCGACTTGCCGTGGATGCTGTCGATGAGATTGTACCGGGCGAAAGCGGCGAGGGCGGGGGCGGTGGTGTAGAGCAGCGCGATGAAGAACAACGCCCAGCCGGCGGAGTAGCGCGCGGCGCGTACGTTGCGCACGGTGTAGAAGCGGACGATGATGTGCGGCAGCCCCGCGGTCCCGGCCATGAGCGCCAGCGTGATACAGAAGACGTCGATCGCCGACTTCGAGGCGAACGGCTGGGTGTACTCGGTGAAGCCGAGGTCGACCTGGATCTGGTTGAGCCGAGGCACGATGTCGGAGAACGTGAAGCTGAGCTGGGGGATCGGGTTGCCGGTCATGGTCCAGGCCAGGGCGACCGCGGGGATCATGAAGGCGCAGATCAGGACGAAGTACTGGGCGACCTGGGTCCAGGTGATGCCCTTCATGCCGCCGAGCACCGCGAAGAACGCGACGATCGCCATGCCGATGACGACGCCCCAGGTGATCGGGACGTTGAGGAACCTGGAGAACACCACGCCGACGCCGCGCATCTGGCCGGCGACGTAGGTCAGCGAGACGAAGATCGCCGCGAAGGCCGCGACGACCCGAGCGGTCGATGAGTAGTAGCGGTCACCGACGAAGTCGGGCACCGTGTACTTGCCGAACTTCCGCAGGTACGGTGCGAGCAGCAGGGCCAGCAGAACGTAGCCGCCGGTCCACCCCATGAGGTAGACCGTGCCGTCGTAGCCCATGAACGAGATCAGACCGGCCATCGAGATGAACGAGGCGGCCGACATCCAGTCGGCGCCGGTCGCGGCACCGTTGGCGATGGCGGGCACGCCGCGACCGGCGACGTAGAAACCGCCGGTGTCCTTCACCCGGTTGTAGTAGCCGATGTAGAGATAGACCGCGAAGGTGAGGCCGACGAAGATGTAGGTCCAGGCTTCAACGCTCATCACGTGTCCTCCCCGACACCGTGCTTCCGGTCGAGCCTGTCCATGACCTTGGCGTAGACGAAGATCAGGATCACGAAGATGAACATCGAACCCTGTTGGGCCCACCAGAAGCTCATCGGCACCTGTCCGATGTGGATCTCGTACAGCGGTCGGGCGAGGATGATCGAAAAGCCGTAGGAGACCAGCGCCCAGATCGCGAGCAGGACGGTGATCAGAATCTTGTTCGAGCGCCAATATGAGTCCATGACCGAATTCCCCCCTCTGCAGCTGCGGGACGGTCCTGCGCGATGCCTGACCTCTCCCGGCTGCTCCGTCACCTGATCAAAACATGAAGACCTGACACTGGAGAATGACCTGGTTGCGGTCGTCGAGATCGTCCCGCTGGAGCCACCCGTAGCCGAGCTTGACGTTGAGGTTGTGGCCCTTGGCGAACCAGGCGAGCCCGACCTGCAGCCGGTCCTCATCGGCCAGCGAGCGATCGTCGAAATCGTCCCTCGCCCACTGGACGAAGGGGCTGAGCTTGAGCCGGTGGAAGTACCAGCCGAGCTCGACGAGCGTGTTGACCTGTGCTCGGAACTCGGGCAGGAAGTCGCCGCCGTCCTGGTCCAGGTAGTCGAGCTGGACGGTGAACGAGTCACCGGAGCCCACCGGCCGATCCCAGAATAGGTCGACCGCCCAGCTCCGGTAGTCGTCCTGTACGTCATAGCTCGCGCCGAGCGACAGAATGTGCTTCGTTCCGAGACTGGTCCCGGTGTAGAAGAGACCTGTCAGCGCCTCGAACGGATACCAGGCGACCCGTGCGAACGTGCGAAACGGTTCCGATGAGTCGTCCCCTCGGAACCCCTGGAGGAGACCGGCACGGTACTCGAGATGGTCGTTCAGCAGGTAGCCACGAGCGAGAATGCCGTAGTCGCGGCCGACCCGACTGGTCGTCGGCGCCGACGCCTGGAACGAGAAGGGTCCGTAATCGGGCGGCAGCAGAGCCGTGGCGGAGACGTTCGAGTTGTACGAGATCGGCAGCAGCAGGAGACCGCCGTCCAGCTTGAAGGCGCGACTGAACGAGTAGGTCAGAACGAAGTCTTGGATGAAGATGTCGCCCGAGTTCTTCGACCCGTCGGGCAGGCCTTTGCCGAGATTCGGGCTGTCGGTCTCGAAGAAGAACGACAGGTTCTTCATGACCTGGCCTCCGGCGAGCAACCGGAGTCTCCGCAGGTAGAGGTCCTGTGATGTGTCGCTCCCGTCGACACTGTCCAGGGTTTCCAACCGACCCTGGACGAGGAAGCCCACCTTGATCGATTGATCTCCGCTCTTCGATTCGATCTGCAACTGGGCCCCGACCGGGGCCGCCACGAGCATGATCAGGACGATCCCCAGCAGCACCGCTCCGACGACCCGCACCCTGCGAGCTTCGTCCATACCGTTCCTCCTCCTCGAAGCGGCCGAACGACCAGCCGCTTCGTTGTTTACGGCGGCTCAACCTCGGTGTCGGTCGAGCTCGATGGGGTGATCGTGTTGCACTGAATCGACGCTATTATTGATTGCAGATTTGAGCAAGTCTCGATGCGGCAATTCAAGACAAGGAATCATTCTTCGGCTACGATGAGACGCAACGAAACCGCAGGATGGAGGCCGCGCATGTCCGACAATGAACGCTCGAACATCGATCTGACGGTCAGTCAACGAGCGACGATCGAGGCGCTGATGCAACGCGAGGAGCCGATCCGGCCACCGCTCGGCATGCGACGTGACGCGGCCATCGACTACGAGACCGAGCGCGCCCACGCCGACGAGGACCTCGAGGACTTCTGGGCGGCAAAGGCACAGGCCGTCGAGTGGTTCTCACCGTGGGAGAAGGTGCTCGACTTCGACCCGCCGAATCACCGTTGGTTCAGCGGCGGCACGCTCAATGCGACCGTCAACTGCATCGACCGCCACGTCCACTCGGACCGCCGCAACAAGGCCGCACTGATCTGGATCGGCGAGTCGGGAGATGAGCGCACCTACACGTACAACCGGCTCTACCGCGAGGTCAACCGGTTCGCCAATGCCCTGAGGTCGCTCGGTGTCGAGACCGGGGACCGGGTCGTGCTCTACATGCCGCTGGTCCCCGAGGGCATCGTCGCGATGCTGGCGTGCGCCCGAATCGGTGCGATCCACTCGGTGGTCTACGCCGGGATGGGGACCCAGGCGCTCAAGACCCGTATCGAGGATGCCGGAGCCAAGGTCGTCATCTGCTCGGACTTCACCTACCGGCGGGGCAAGGCGGTGCCGCTCAAGCCCACCGTCGATGAGGCGGTTCGCGACCTGTATGCGGTCGAGCACGTCATCGTCCACCGGCGGGGCTCGCGGCCGGGCGACGAGAAGGTCGAGTTCGAGTCCGAGCGCGAGCACGACTTCTACGACATCCAGGAACCGCGCGCGGTGCACTGCGCACCGGTCCCGGTAGCCGCCGAGCACCCGCTGTTCATCCTCTACACCTCGGGGACCACGGGCCGGCCCAAGGGCGTTGTGCACGCCACCGGCGGCTACATGGTCGGCACGACCTACCTGAGCCGTGCCTTCTACCAGATTCAGGAGCGCGACATCTACTGGTCGACCTCGGACATCGGCTGGATCGTCGGCCACTCGTTCATCGTCTACGGCCCGCTGTCGGTCGGCGCGACCGTCCTGTGCCGGGAGGGCGTGCCGGATTACCCGTCGCCGGACGTCACCTGGGAGCTGTGCGAGCGCTTCGGGGTCAACGTGATGTTCACCGCCCCGACCGCGGTGCGGATGTGGATGAGCCACGGCGGCGAGGTGCCGTCCAAGTTCGACCTGTCGAAGCTGCGGCTGGTCGCCTGCGCCGGCGAGCCGCTCAACCCGGAGGCCCACCGCTGGGCGCAGAAGCACCTGGTCTCCCAGGCCGACGGCTACGTCGTCGACAACTGGTGGCAGACCGAGATCGCGGGTCCGGTGCTCGGCACGCTGCCGACATTCGAGGCCCGACCGGGCAAGGTCGGCAAGCCGATGCCGGGGGTCGAGGCGGCGGTTGTCGACGCCCGCGGCGAGCCGGTCGAGGCGGGCCACGGCGGTCTGCTGGTGATCAAGAAGCCGCTGCCGTACATGCTCCGTACGGTCTGGAACGACCCCGACCGGTACGCCGAGTACTGGTCGTCCATCGACGGCTGTTACGCCGCCGGCGATGTCGCGTTCTACGACCGGGACGGCTACATCGGCGTGCTCGGCCGTGCCGACGACGTGATCAACATCGCCGGCCACCGGATCGGCACCGCCGACGTGGAGAGCTCGCTGCTGCGCCACCGCGCGGTCGCCGAGAGCGCGGCGATCGGGCTGCCGGACGAGGTCAAGGGCGAGCGCATCGTGGTCTTCGTGGTGCTCAAGGCCGGCGTGCAGACCGGCGGCGGATTGCGGGGCAGCCTGCGCGATCACGTCCGCGAGGACCTGGGACCCATCGCGACGCCGTCGGAGATCATCTACCGCGACGCGCTGCCGAAGACCCGTTCCGGCAAGATCATGCGCCGACTCCTCAAGGCCGAGGCGATGGGAGAGGATCCGGGCGACACCTCGACACTGGCGGACTGACCGGCTTTGGTGCCGGCGGTGCCGGGTGCGGCGGCGACTCAGTCCGGCAGGTCGCGCTCGGCCGACGTCAGACGATCGATGGCGAGCAGGACGATCTCCTCGTCGGTGGTCGGCGCCGGTCGGGGACGCCAGCGGACGCGGTAGAGCTCCTCGGGTCGGAGGAGCGCCCTGAGCCCGGTTTCGACGGTCCCGGCGTCCGGCGCCGGGGTCCAGCGTCGCGGCAGACTGGCGAAGGCGACCGGGTCGGTGTCGGGCTGGGCGCTCTCCGGTCCGGGCGCGACCAGGGCGGTGACCAGGTCCGGCGCGAGCCATCGTTCGGTCAGCGCGTCCAGGCTGCGCCACAGGTCGACCGGCGGGCGCTCGAGGTAGGTGGTCCGGTCGGTGAAGCCCTCGAGCTCCACCACCGTTCCGTCCAGGGTCACGGTCAACCGCCCCTGGAAGGTGTCGAAGACCAGGCGCGACAGCTCGTTGAGCGAGTACGCCTCGCCGTCGGGGATCATCAGCACCTCGGCGACCCGCTCGATGCGGCTCTTCAGGTCGGTGACGAGCTCGGCCTCGCCCTCGGTCAGGGGACCCGACGCGTCGGGGTGATCGTCGAAGATGTGGGAGAGACAGGGAATCGCGCGGTCCGGGGCTCCGGCGAGGTACTCGTACAGCCCGGTGGCGCTGTCCAGGTAGGCGGCGACGGCCTCGGACCAGGCGCCGAGGTGTCGCTCGAAGGTTTCCCGCTGCTGGCGCGTCGCCTGTCCGGAGCCGGTCGGGTAGAGCTGCAGCTCGCACGTGCCGCCCGAGCGGTCGAGGAAGGCTCCCAGGCCCTCGTTGCCGAGCAGTCGTTCGACCGGTCGAAAGGACGACAGCAGCGCGCTGTGGATCGCGCGGCTGGGGCGGCCCTCGTCGCGAACGAGCGTGCTGCGATCGGCCAACGCCCCGAGCTCGGGGAACGACCGACTCCAGCGGTCCCAGCCGCCCTCGAGATCCGAACGCGCCTGGTCGAGCCGGTTCTCGACCGCACGATTGTCGCCCGCCGTCTCGGGCGAGGCGATGTCGCGCACTGCGGTCACGATGACAACCGGTCCGGGCCCGAACGCGATGTGGAGGTGGTCTCGGACCGGCTCTTCGTAACAGGCGAGCAGCGGCAGACACGAGACCAGAATGACCGACCGCGGTACCAACGGCGCGAGCCGACGCATGGTGTTCACCCCGACGTTGCCCCTCCGAGAGCGTCGTCATGCTAGCACCGTCCGATTCCGCGACGACGCTCCCGGTGGGGGCCGGTGGTGGCAGGTCGACACCACCCCGGTGTGCACCGGGAATTCACCCCGGTGACCCGGCTCACCCGGCGACGTTCCGGGTCAGGTGTACAGTGAAGTCGTTCGATTCTGGTGCCGGTGCTGAGACGACCAACCGGCAGGGAGGGGCCGACGTGAGGCTCACGACCGGAGTGGTGATCGTCGCTGTGATGGGGTTGGTCCCGGCCGGGCTCGGCGCCGCTCAGGACTGCGGCTGGCAGTGGGTCAACCCGGCACCGCCGCGGGTCGACATTCTCCGTCTCAAGTACGAGAGCCACGCCTTCGTCGGCGTCGGGCTCCGAGGGACGGTGATCCGCAGCACCGACGGGTTCACCTGGCGGACGGTCGATTCGGGCGTCAGCGCGGATCTGTTCGGCATCGATTGGGGGGCCGGAGGATACGTGGCGGTGGGTCGTGGTGTCATTTTAAAAAGTGCGAACGGGCTCGACTGGTCGGTGGTCGCCACCGACCCGTCGGTGACCTTCCTCGACGTCGAGTTCAGCGCATCACGCTACGTCGCCGTCGGTGACGGTCTCGATGGCCAGGTCCTGACCAGCCAGGTCGGCGAGACGTGGCAGGCGGTGCCGGCGCCGTGGACCGGAGCCGCGACCAGCGTTGCGGGGTCTCCCGACGGCTTCTTCGTCGCGGTCGGTCCGGAGGTGTGGTTCAGTCCGGACGGATTCGACTGGGAGTACCGGTCGGCGGTGCCGACGACACGGATGGACGGTGCGCGCGCCGGTCGAGCGAAAAAACTCGGGTCGGATCTGTTCGAGCTCGATCGGGTCGATCTCGCCTGGTCCGACGATCGGCTGCTGTGGGCCGGTGGGAGCGAGCTCTGGTCCGGCATCGAGGGCGACGCGTGGCAGCTCGTGTCGGTGCTCGACGGCTGTGCCGTGTGGCAGGACTGGCTCGCAGTGATCGCGGGTCCTGGCTGGGCGATGGCGAGCGGGATCGCCGGCTGTCCGTCGCCGTATCTCGATCCCATCGTCACGCTGACCTTCAGCACCGATGGCGGCGCGTCCTTCGCCCACAGCTGGCAGGCGAGCCTCGGCGGTTTTCCCGGCCTCGCGCGATACGGCGCGCGCTGGATCGCCGCCGGGGCCCTCGGCGACGTCCTGACCAGCAGCAACGGTATCGACTGGCAGTGTGTCGCCGGCAGCTGCACGTCGTCCGCCTGCGCCGACGAGTTCGTCGATGTCGCCGTCGGCGATGCGGGTCTGGTAGCGGTCGGTGGCGTCGGTCTGTGCGACACCAACCTCAAGGGGCGCAGCGGCGCCACGGTTGCCGCCTCGGAAGGGGGATCGAGCTGGACGATTCACCCGATCGACAGCGACCGCTTTCGCGCTGTCACCTACGTGAACGATGAGTACGTGGGGGTCGGCGACGGGTGGGTCGGCCGCAGCCAGGACGGCGTTCAGTGGCAGGTCGAGCCGTTCCCGGACGGCACCTTGCTGCACGGGGTCGGTGCCGGAAACGGCTGGGTCGTCGCCGTCGGTGAGCACGGGGCGCTGTACGTCAGCCAGGACGGACACAGCTGGCAGAAGCCGTACATCGACTTCACAGAGGATCTCGATCGCGTCGTCTGGGACGGAGCACACTTCCTCGCGCTCGGCTGCGGCGGTTCGATCTTCCGCTCTCGCGACGCTCTCAACTGGTCGGTCACACTGACCTCGACCGAGGTCGATCTCAAAGGAGCGGCCGCGGGCCCGAACGGCATGATCGCGGTCGGTGAGTCGGGCGTCATTCTGGCCAGCGACGACGCTCAGGTCTGGTTGCGCCGTCGGTCGGGTGGCGGCGCGCACCTGGCCGATGTCGCGTACGGCGACGGCCGATTCGTCGCCGTAGGTTGGGACGAGGCCCCCGATGGATCCCGACCGGCGGTGGTGCTGGCGAGCCTCGACGGCGTCCAGTGGACACGTGTGCCGGCGCCGGGAGAGCGACTGCACGGTGTGGCATGGACCGGCGACGGCTGGGTGGCGGTGGGCGGCGACCGGACGCTGCTCCATGCAGAGTGTCTCGGCAGCCTGCTCGAGGTCGATCGCGAGCTGCTCCAACTGCCGATCGGCGCGACCGTCGACGTCGAGCTGCGCCTCTCTGTTCCGGTGACGGCTCCGACCGACATCGCCGTCACGGCGTCGGCGCCGGCCGCGGTGCAGGTGCCGCAGACAGTCACGATCGGCGCCGGCTCCGATGTGGTGTCGGTGCCGGTGACCGGAGTCGCCGCCGCCACCGAGGCGGTGCTGACCTTCACCCTGCCCACGACCCTCGGCGGCGGCTCGCTGACCTCGTTGGTTACGGTGCAACCGCCGCAGTGGACGCCGCGCCGGCCCGGTGGCCGCGTAACGCCGTGACCGGCACCGAAACCCGCGAGCTGACGGAACGCCGCTGTAGAATCGACCTGTGACCCGATCATCGATCGCGCTGCTCCGCAGCCTGCGTCCCGAGCAGTGGCTCAAGAACGGCTTCGTGC
>JASFPU010000088.1:0-9056 GCA_050115855.1 Holophagae bacterium | reverse complement strand
TCCTCAGAATCCGAATTCTGAGCTCGAACGAGACCGTGACCCAAAGCAGGCCGCCGGCGCCCGGGCAGCGTGGTCAGTGTTGTTCCGGCGTCCTCCGTACGACCACGCTGCCTGGGTGACGCTGGGCCGACGACGACGTAAGGCGGAGGCGGCCCAGAAGGCCGATGCACCAGACCGCTATGACTTCCCGGTCTCCGGCCGTCGAGGATCTTCGAGGTCGTCCGGCACCGCATTCCAAACCGGTTCGCGCCCCCGGCGCACCGCGACTGGGCTCGGCGATTGCCACTCCCGCTGTTGCGACAACGCGAAACCAAGCTCGACGCGACGCACAACTGCGGAAACGGCACGTCCGCCGGAAACGCGCCAGCTTTGCTAGCCTGAGGGACCGCGGAGACCGGAAGCTCCGCCAGGAGGCACCCACATGAGAAGAACCGTCGTCGCGTTGACCATCGTCGCGCTCGCACTGGGAGTTTGCTCCGAAGCCGCCGAGAAAAACAGCGATCGCATGACCGCCGAGACCTTCGCCGGGCTCGAGCTGCGGAACATCGGGCCGGCCTTGATGTCGGGTCGGATCGCGGACATCGCGATTCACCCCGCGGATCCCAGCATCTGGTACGTGGCGGTCGGCTCTGGCGGTGTCTGGAAGACCGTCAACGCCGGCACGACCTGGGACCCGATCTTCGACGACGAGACGTCGTACTCGATCGGCTGTGTCACGATCGACCCGTCCAACCCCCACGTCGTGTGGGTCGGCACCGGCGAAAACGTCGGCGGCCGCCACGTCGGCTTCGGCGACGGCGTCTACCGCAGCGCCGACGGCGGCGCGAGCTGGCACAACGTGGGCCTCGGCAACAGCCAGCACATCTCGAAGATCGTCGTCCACCCGGGCAACGGCGACACGGTCTGGGTCGCCGCCCAGGGTCCCCTGTGGTCGCCGGGTGGCGACCGCGGCGTCTTCAAGACCACCGACGGCGGGGAGACGTGGACCAACGTCCTGTCGGCCGGCGAGTGGACTGGCGCCACGGATCTCGTCATCGATCCGCGCGATCCCGACGTGCTCTATGCGGCGCTGTGGCAGCACCACCGAACGGTGGCGGCGGTCATCGACGGGGGTCCGGAGAGCGGCGTCTTCCGCTCCACCGACGGTGGCGACTCCTGGACCGAGCTCACCGAGGGGCTGCCTCAAGGCAACATGGGCAAGATCGGCCTCGCGATCTCGCCCCAGAAGCCCGATGTCCTGTACGCCGCCATCGAGCTCGACAACCGCACGGGTGGCGTCTGGCGCTCGGCCGACCGCGGCGCGCGCTGGGAGAAGCGGTCGGACACGGTGTCCGGCGGCACCGGCCCCCACTATTACCAGGAGCTGATGGCGAGCCCGCACGCGTTCGATCGGATCTACCTGATGGACGTCTGGGCGCAGGTCTCCGACGACGGCGGGACGACCTTCTCGAAGCTCGGCTCGGAGTACAAGCACTCGGACAACCACGCGCTCGCATTCCGGCCCGACGACCCCGACTGGCTGCTGTCCGGTACCGACGGCGGGCTGTACGAGTCGTTCGATCTCGGCGCCAGCTGGCGCTTCGTCGCCAACCTGCCGGTGACCCAGTTCTACAAGCTCGCACTCGACGACGGCGAGCCGTTCTACAACGTCTACGGCGGTACGCAGGACAACAGCAGCCAGGGCGGACCGGTGCGCACCGACAGCGCCAACGGCATCCGCAACGCCGACTGGTTCCTCACCCTGTTCGCCGATGGGCACGGCCAGGCCGTCGAGCCCGGCAACCCCGACGTGGTCTACTCCGAATGGCAGCAGGGCAACCTGGCCCGCACCGACCGCGCGACCGGCGGCATCGTGCTCATCAAGCCGCAGCCCGAGCCCGGCGATCCCCCCGAGCGCTTCAACTGGGACGCGCCGATTCTGATCAGTCCGCACTCACCGACCCGGCTCTACTTCGCATCACAACGGGTCTGGCGCTCGGACGACCGCGGCGACAGCTGGCGCGCCGTCAGCCCCGACCTGACCCGGGACCAGGACCCGATGATGCTCCCGGTGATGGGCCGCCTGTGGAGCTCCACCGCGCCGTGGGACTTCGAGGCGATGTCGACCTACAGCACCATCACGTCGCTCGCCGAGTCGCCGGTCACCGAGGGCGTGCTCTGGGCGGGCACCGACGACGGCCTGGTCCAGACCAGCTCCGACGGCGGCACACGCTGGCGGGCGATCCCGGTCGGCGAGCTGCCCGGCGTCCCAGACACCGCCTTCGTCAACGACATCAAGGCCGACCTGTTCGACGCCGACACCGCCTTTGTCTGCCTCGACAACCACAAGTTCGGCGACTTCGCGCCGTACGTGATGAAGACCACCGACGCCGGCCGCAGCTGGCGCTCGATCACCGGTGACCTGCCCGACCGGCACCTGGTGTGGCGGCTCATCCAGGATCACGTCAACCCCGACCTGCTGTTCGCCGGAACCGAGTTCGGCCTGTTCTTCACGGTCGACGGCGGCAGCCACTGGATCGAGCTCACCGGCGGCGCGCCGACAATCGCGTTTCGCGATCTCGCCATCCAGCGGCGCGACAACGACCTGGTCGCCGCGTCATTCGGCCGCGGCATCTTCGTGCTCGACGACTACACGCCGCTGCGTACGGTCAGCGCCGAGCTGCTGTCAGCCGGCGCCCACCTGTTCGACGCCCGGCCCGCGCTCTGGTACGTCCCGCGCCGCACTCTCGGTGACGCCGGCCCGGCGGAACAGGGAGCCGCCTACTTCGTCGCCGACAACCCACCGTTCGGCGCGGTCTTCACCTACCACCTCGGCGACGACCTGACCACGCTGGAGGCCGAGCGCCGCGACGCCGAGAAGAAGCTCGAGGCCGACTGGAAGGACACCCCGCACGCCGACTTCGACGAGCTCGAGGCCGAGCGGCGTCAGCCCGAGCCGGAGATCCTGCTCACCGTGCGCGACACGTCGGGTGCGGTCGTGCGCACGGTCACCGGTCCGGTCACCGAGGGGTTTCACCGGGTCGCGTGGGACCTCCACTATCCGTCGACCGAGGCCGTCGAGCTGGTCACGAGCGAGCCGGACCCGTGGGAGCGGGGCGGCCGCGGTGTCACGGCCCCGCCGGGCCGCTACACCGTGACCCTGTCGAAACGGGCCGACGGCGTTGTCACCGACCTCGCCGGGCCCGTTTCGTTCGACGTCGTGCGGGTTTTCCCGGGGTCGCTCGCCGGCACGCCGCCGGCCGAGACCGCCGCCTACATGCAGCGGGTGGCCGAGCTCAACCGGAGTGTGACCGCTGCCGACGAGGCGCTCAAGAACGCCTTCGACCGGCTGACCCGTTTGTCCGAGGCGTTCGCCGGGTCGACCGTCGACCCCGGAACCCTCGACACCGAGCTCGAATCCCTCAGGCAGCGGCTGTACGACCTCGACGAGAAGCTCGCCGGCAACCGGACCGTCGAGGAGTTCTCGCTGCCCCGCCCGCCCACCATCGCCCAGCGGCTCCGGATGGCGGGCGCCAGCGACGGCCAGTCGGACTACGGTCCGACGGCAACTCACCGACGCCAGCTCGAGATCGCCGAGCAGGAGTACGCCGCGTTGCTGCCGCAGCTGCGTCAGCTGCTCGAGGTCGACCTGCCGGCGCTGGAGGCGAAGCTCGAGGCCGCCGGCGCACCGTGGACGCCGGGCAGGCCGTTACCGGAGTGAGTCCCGCGGTTTTCCCCGAGTCGTGCCGGTCCCTTCCGAGCGAAGGCCCCGACACGCTCGGGGTGTGACGAGCGCCGAGCGCTCGTCCGATCATCCGTTCGGCGGGCCTCTGGCCCGCTGCTAGCTCAGCTCGTCGACCCGGAGCTGGAGCGCGCTGACCTGCCCGGTGAGGTCGGTAAGCTCTCGCTGCTCGGCCTGGAGGCGCTCGCGCTCAGTGCGGACGAACCGGGTGTACGGCGCGATGGTGTTGGCCAGCTTGGTCCGGCTGCGCTCCGCCTCGGCGTCGAACTGACCACGCAGCGCGGTCATGATCTCGGTCCTCAGTGCGGCGATCTTGCGGCTGAGCTCGGCCTTCGCCGTTCGCCGTCGGTGGGGCAAGATGAACAACCCGAGGGTGAACAACAGACCGGCGGCGAGCAGACCGGTGATATCGGCGGCGGTCGATGACGCAGCGAGCGCGACGGTCGCACCCAGGCCGACCGCGCCCACACCGGCGATCGCGGTGCTGGTGACGGCCTTCGAGACGTCCTCGGCCATCCGGCGCGCCTCGGCGGCGCGGTCGTAGCTCTTCAATCCGTCGGCGGCGGCGCGACCGACCGTCGCCAGCAGGCGTCCCCGATCGGCCTCGAACCGGCCACCGACCTCGCCCACCATCCGGTCGGCGTGGGCGACGGCGCGCCGGTTGACGTGGTTGACGACCGACTGCCACTGCTGGAGATCCGACTCCACCAACCAGTCGATCAGGGACTCGACCTTGGCCTCGACCTGCAGCGGCGCGTCCGCGACGACCTCAGCCTCGAACCGGTCGCGGAGCGCCTGCTTGTCGAACAGGCTGGTCAACCGGCTCAGCTTGACCGTGTCATCGAAGAAATCGAGGCCTCGCTTCTCCATGGTCAGCAGGACCTTCTCGATGTCCGACAACCGCAGCTCGAACTCGCGGTCGACATCGGCGGCCCAGGTCGCGCTCTGGCGCTCGATGTCATCGATCGCGGCGAGGTCGTCGGCGAGCACCGCGAGCCGTGCTTCGACCGCCTCGAGACCGACGCCGAGCAGTCGCGTCGCCACCCCCAGCGGGTTGCCGAGCTTGAGCCGGACACGTTCGACATCGTCGAGAGTGGACTCGAGCCAGCTCGCGACCTCGGGCAGGCCGCTGGCGGTGAGCCCGTCGGCATCGCCGGCCGCCTGAGCTCGGCGCGCCTGCAGCGCCGACACGCCGAACACCTGCGGTGTGGCGCCGAGCAGCTGCATGCCGTTCGAGCGGACCCAGGCGAGCACCTCGGAGACCTCCCCGGGTGACTTCAGGATGTCGACCTTGTTGACCGCGACGACGACCTTCTTGCCCCACTGGCGGATCCGCTCGAGAAAGGCGCGTTCCGACTCGGAGAACGGCCGGTCGGCCGACGTGACGAAGAGCACGAGATCGGCACGCGGGACGTAATCCGTGGTGAGCGCTTCGTGGCTGCGATCCAGCGCATTGGTCCCCGGCGTGTCGACCAGCGTCAGCTGGCGCAGGACGTCGACCGGCGCGGCGAGCCGCTCGGTGACCGCGTCGACACTGGTCTGCTCTCGATTGTCGCCCCAGGACAGCAAGTGGATCTTGGCCGTGGTCGGCGTCACGCCCTCGGCGAGCAGGTCCTCGCCGAGCAACGCATTGATGAGCGCCGACTTGCCCGCGTTGAACTCGCCGACAACGACCAGGAGGAAGAGCTCGTCGAGCTGCCGTAAGCTGTCGGGCAGCGCGTCGCGCTCACCGGGCGCGACGTCGTTGCGTTCGAGAGCCGCGGCGACCTCGGCGAGCCGCCGACGCTCGTCGCGCAGGAGCTCCTGTTGCTCAGCCGTGAGGATGGTGTCGAGCATGTCACGGAGTGTAGCGCGCTCACGCGCGCACACTCCAAATTATGAATGATGAGTTCTGAATTATGAATTCCGTCGCATCAAGTCGGAAGCGCCGAACGAGCCGTCTTGCGATGTCAATTCATCATTCATAATTGAGAATTCATAATTAATAACCGGCGGCCATCCCGTCCTTGCGCGACTCGGTGGCACCGGCATATACACCGGTCTCCGGATCGCGGCGGATCGCCTGGTAGCCGCCGAAAACCGCAGGGGTGATGTCGCAGATCCGGTGGCCGCGGCGCATCAGCTCGCGCCGGATCTCGGCGGACACACCCGACTCGAGGTGGAGCACGCCACCGTCGGTCATCACCGTGCCGGTGGGCTCGGACGAGTCGCCGTGGTGGAAGCGGTCGGCGTCGCCGGCCTCTTGCAGGTCCATGCCGAAGTCGACCAGGTTGACGACGATCTGAACGTGGCCCTGGGGCTGCATGTCCCCACCCATGACGCCGAACGCCATGTCGGGCACCCCGTGCTCGCCGAGAAAAGCCGGGATGATGGTGTGGAACGGCCGCTTGCCGGGCTCGAGGAAGTTGGGGTGCCCCGGGGTGAGATTGAACAGCGCGCCCCGGTCCTGGATGCCGAAACCGAGCTCCGGCACGACATAGCCCGAGCCGAAGCCGGTGTAGTTGGACTGGATGAGTGACACCATCTGGCCCCAGCGGTCCGCGGTCACCAGGAAGGTCGTGTCGCCGTCGCGAAGAGCCGGGTTGCCGGGCGGCACCGACCGCGCGGCGTGCTTCATGTCGATGCGCTTCGCGCGCTCGGCGGCGTAGGCCTTGCTGATCAGCTCGTCGACCGGGACCTTGCTGAACGCGGGATCGGCGTAGAACCGGGCGCGGTCGGCGTACGCGATCTTCTTGGCCTCGACCAGGAGGTGCCAAAAGTCTGCGCTGTCGCGCCCCATGTCGGCGACGTCGAAGCCCTCGATCAGGTTGAGGATCTGGAGGGCGGCAATGCCCTGACCGTTGGGCGGTAGCTCCCACACCGTCCAACCGCGGTAGGTGGTGGACACCGGGGTCACCCACTCGCTGGTGTGGTCGGCGAGATCCTCCAGCGAGAAGAAGCCGCCGACTTTCTCCGAGTAGTCGACCAACGCCCGCGCGGTCTGTCCGCCGTAAAAGGCGTCGCGGCCGCCCTCGGCGATCCGCTCGAGGGTGTCGGCGAGGGCGGGGTTGGCGAACGGCTCGCCCTCGTCGGGGGTCCGTCCGCCCGGCATGAAGACCTCGGCGAATCCCGGCATGTCCTTGAAGCGCGCCGCGCCACGCGCCCACGAGGCGGCAATCACCCGCGGCACCGGCGCCCCTTCACGGGCCGCCTCGATGGTCGGCCCGAGCAGCCGCGCCATCGGCAGCTTGCCGAACCGCTCGTGCAACGCGAACCAGCCGTCGACGCACCCCGGCACGGTCCAGGCGTAGGGCGAGTAGACCGGGATCGTGCCGTCGGGTTCGGCCGGGACCTTGTCCGCGGTGAGCGCCGCCGGCGCGCGACCCGAACCGTTGAGACCGTGCAGGGTCTCCGTCGCCGGGTCCCAGACCATGGCAAACAGGTCGCCGCCGACGCCACACGAGGTCGGCTCCATCAACCCGAGGGCCGCGTTGACCGCGATAGCGGCGTCGACCGCCGAGCCGCCGTCCTTGAGCACGGCGAGGCCGATCTCCACGGCCAGCGGGTGGGCGGCCGCGACCATGCCGTGCCGAGCGTGCACCACCGAGCGGGTCGCGAAGGAGTGCCCTTCGGGTCGGTCGGCGGTGACGCCCATCACCGTCACCATCACCGTCAGAATCGTCAGAGCTGCCGTTCGCCGCATGGATGCCTCCCGTGTTCGACTGCCATGGTACGACGGCCTCAAGGGTGTCTGAGGCCGTTTCCGCATCCGAGTCCGAATCCGATCCCGATCCCGATCCCGATCCCGATCCCGATCCCGATCCCGATCCCGATCCCGATCCCGATCCCGATCCCGATCCCGATCCCGATCCCGATGAACGGTATCGCATTTCGGTACTCGCCCCTCCCGGCTCACCATCCTCTCGATCACCGCGAGTTCAATAGCTGCGGCGGGCGTGCCGCTTTTGACATTGTGCCGATCGCGCTCCGGCTCTCAGCGCGCTCCTCACAATGTCAAAGGGGGCAACCTCCGAGCCCGAACAATGATCAACATGCAGGCGTTCCGGCCAGCAGGAAGGCCGCCGGCGCCCGGGCAGCGTGGTCAGTGTTGATCCGGCTTCCTTCGTACGACCACGCTGCCAGGGTGACGCTGGGACGCGCCCGCCGTCAGGCGGTCGCGGAGCAGAAGGCCGATGTTGCGGAAAGGAAGATTCCGCGTTCCCGGCAAGCATCCCGTCCCAGGCAATCCGGCCCACCGTGATCGTTGGCGGGCAAGATGCCCGCGGCCACAAACATCGGTCCACGTCCCCTGAAGCCACTTCCCGCGCCTGAACAACCTCGTGGCCTGCCGAGCGGCCGCCGGCGCCCGGGCAGCGTGGTCAGTGGTGTTCCGGCCTCCTTCGTACGACCGCGCCGCCCCGGGTGACGCTGGGCCGCCTCCGACCCACGGCGGAGACGGCGCGGAAGGCCGATGCCGAGCTTCGGAGGGCTCTCTTTCCCGGTGAGCATGCCGTCTCGGGCGATCCAGTCCACGTCGATCTTTGGCAGGCACGGGAGCCGTTGTGATGGTGCTGACAGCTGAACGCTGACCGCTTTTCTCTCACACCCCTTCGAGGACGTGGTCGTCGTACTCGATCTCGAACCGGAGCTTGTGCTTGGCCTCCTCCTGCGCGAGGTTGCGAAAGACCTGCTGCAGATCCGGGTCCGAGGTCAGCTCGGCGAGCCGCGTGTACAGGGTGAACGCCGCCTTCTCGGCCTTCATGGCGAACACGAGGGCTTCCTGGTAGGTCATGTTGGGCGCGATCTCCGGGTCGGCCAGCTGCTCGGTGATCCGCAGGTCCGCGACCGTGGCGTCGGACACGACCGGCATGGTGCCCTGTTTGATCTTGAGCAGCCGGGCCCTGTGGCCTTCCTCCTCCTTGGCGAAGTGGGAAAACGTCTCCCGCATCCCGGGACGCTCCACCTTTGCCGCGAGGTCGTGGTACATCGCGGCGGCTTTCTCCTCGTTCTCGATGGCGAAATCGAGAATCTCGTCGATCGTCTTCAGGTCCACGGCGTCCTCCTTCTGAATCGGCGCGGGGTGGCGCCCAGGCCACTGTATACCGGCCGCTTCGCCGTCCGCAACACTCCCCGGGCGCTCGTGCGAGCCGTATCGTCGCGGCGCTCCCGGTGACCCCTTCCACCCGATGACGATCGCATCCGTGGCGCCCGTCCGGTGACCGCTCCCGACTCCGGTGGGTCGGGTTTCAATCGAGCTTTGAGGAAAAATCTAGAAAATTTGAATTTTTTTAGAAAAAACCTTGACAAAGATCTAGAAAGAACCTAGATTAATCAACATGGAGGTACCGATGACTGA
>JASFPU010000087.1:0-9081 GCA_050115855.1 Holophagae bacterium | reverse complement strand
GTACGGCACGCGCGCATCAGCACGCGGCTCGAGGCCGCGGGCGCCCTCACTTTCTCACAGCGAGCGAAGCGAGTGCTGGCCTTCTCACTCCTCACGTCCGGGCGACGAAGCCGCGTCCAGATGACCATCGCGTTGCTGTGGCGATGATCCCTGGTGGCGACCCTTGAGCTGGCCGCACGCGGCATCGACGTCAAGGCCCTTCGACCAGCGAACCGTGACCGTGAGACCTGCATCGCGCAGTGTGGCGCCGAACCGATCGACCGTGGCGTCGTCCGGGCGGTGGAGGTCGGGGAAGTGCTCGGCATCCTCGTTGAGCGGGATGACGTTGACCTTGGCTGGAATGCCGCGGATCAGACCGGCGACCATCCGCGCGTCGTCAACGGCGTCGTTGAAGCCCCGAATCAGCACGTACTCGAACGTGATCCTTCGTCCGTGCTCGAGGGGAAAAGCGCGCACCGAGGCCATCAGCTCGTCGAGCGGGTAGCGCGCCGCGACCGGCATGATCCGCTCCCGCCGCTCCTGATCCGGTGCGTTGAGCGATATGGCGAGCTTCGGGCGACGGTCGAGCCCGGCGAGCCACCGGAGGCCCGGGATGATGCCCGACGTGGACACCGTGATCCGTTTCGGGCTGATCCGCTCGGTGAGCACGTCGAGCGCGGTGCCCAGATGGCGGGTGTTGAGCAGCGGTTCGCCCATTCCCATGAAGACGATGTTGACGCGGTCGGCGGCGTCCTCGACGCCACGCCGCAGTACGCGGTACTGACCGACGATCTCGTCCGGGGTGAGATTGCGGCCGGCACCGAGGGCGCCGGTGACGCAGAAGGTGCAGCCGACACCGCAGCCTGCCTGAGACGACAGACACAGGGTCAGCTTGCCGTCGTCGGGCATCGCGACCGCCTCGATGGTGCAGCCGTCGACGAGTCCGAGCAGGAACTTGACCGAACCGTCGGCGCTCCGCCGTTCATCGAGCACCTCCGGGTCGGTGACCCTGAACTGTCGATGCAGCTCGGTCCGCATGTCGAGCGGCAGGTTCGTCATCTCGTCGAACCCCGTCGCGTCGCGGTGCACGATCCAATGACCGATCTGCTGTGCGCGGTACGGTCGGTCGACGTGGCCGGCGAGTAGCTCGCGGATCTGCCGCAGTGGCCGTCCGACCAGATTGACGCGCGAATCCGGGTCCATCGCCGTCGACCGCCGCGATGTCAGTCGCCGGCCGCCGGTGGCAGCAACCGCGGGCCAAACGGCGGGAGCGGCCGTTGCGGGTGGCTCCGCTGTCGGGTCGGTGAGATGCCGATCGCCACGAGCCACCGGGCGTCGTCCGCACTGAGCAGATACTCGGGACGATCCCGTCGGTGGACGCGGATTTTCAACCGTCCACCCGCCGACCTGGTCTCGTCGCCCCCCCGACCGACGAGCGCCGCTTCGATCAGCAGCTCACCGTTCCACCCGTCGCCACGGAGCCGGGACAGGCACTCGTCGACCTCGGCGGAATCCACCACTGACGCGTGGATGGCCCGTCCGAGTCGTTCCAGAAGCTGCTGTAGCTTGTCGGTCCGTGGTTCGTCCACTCTCCCTCCAACGAGCCTCTAGGCTACACCAGCATCGGCCGACACCCAAGTCGGCTCGCGGCGACGCCGGCGGATTGCCGTCGGGGCCGGTGTGGTGTAGCGTCGAAGACCCGGATGACCATTGCCAGCGACCGTCCCGACCTCAACCCGACCGACTGGCGGACGGTCGAGACGTTGACCGGTGACGCTTCGACCCGGGCCTATCGGCGGGTCACGGACGCCGGTGGTGGCACCGCCGTGCTGGTCGAGTACGACGCCGACGCTTTGGGGCAGATCGGCCGAGACCTCGAGGTTCTGACCTGGTGCCGCGAGCGCGGCCTGCCGGTGCCTGGCGTGCTCGCCAGCGATCTCGAGCACGGCCGGGCGGTGCTCGAGGACTTCGGGTCGTGCGACGCCGAAACCGCGCTTGCGGCAGCCTCGCCGGCCGAGCGGCCGACCGTGATGCGACGCGCGATCGGACCGCTCGGACGGCTGGCTCGGTGGCGTCCCGACGAGCTGCCGCGGTGGAATGCCCCGCTCGACGAGCCGAGGCTGCGGTGGGAGCTGGCCGGTTTCGAGCTCTGGTACATGGGTCATCGCCGGCGCCTCCGCCCGGCCCCCGAGATCGGACGCTGGCTCGACCGGCTGGCCGCCGAGGTCGGCCGTCATCCACGCCGGGTGTGTCATCGGGACTACCACCTCAACAACCTCATGATCCGGCCCGACGGCTCGATCGGCGTCATCGATGTCCAGGACATCGTGGTCGGTCCAGACAGCTACGATGCGGTGTCGCTGCTTTTCGAGCGCGCCGCCCTCGAGCTGCTGACCCCGGCGCACACGGCGGCGCTACTCGACGACTGGGCCGGGACGACCGCGGCCGCGCCCGGCTGGCGCGGCCGGGCGGCGACGACGCGGCTCCAGCGCGGCCTCAAAGTGCTCGGCACCTTCGCCCGATTCGTCGCTGCCGGCCGGACCCGCTACGAGGCGTGGCTGACCCGGCTCGAAACCGACCTCCTCCGACCGCTCGAGGCCGCCGGCGCGCCGTTCCCCCTGCTCGATGCGGTCACATCAGTCGACACCAACCCGCGTGATATTGACGAGTTGGGTTAGACTGATCGCGTGGGTGCCAGGTACCCCGAACGGAGGTCGACATGTTCGGATCGCTCGGATTGCCCGAGTTGCTGATCATTCTCGCCATCGTCATCCTGATCTTCGGCGTCAACAAGCTGCCGCGGCTCGGCAAGGGGCTCGGCGAGGGCATTCGGAACTTCAAGGACTCGGTGAAGAACAGCGAATCGGAGAACGGCGAGACCGCGTCGAAGGCCGACAGCACGGAGCCGAAGTAGCGGGTGGGGTCGAACGTCTCCAAGCGACCCGATCGCCCGGTGTCGTGGCCGTTGGTCGGAACCTGTGGGTGAAGGGATGTCGCGACGGGAGCAACGGGCCGAGCTCATCCGCGCTACGTTGAGCCGGGCGCTCGACGCGGAGCACGTCGAGGTCGAGGACGACAGCGCCCGTCACGCCGGCCACCTCGGCGCTGAGGGCGGCGGCGGCCACTTCCGCGTGCTGGTCGTCTCCGAGCGGTTTGCGGGCCTGTCCCGGGTGGCGGCACAGCAGCTGGTCTACCGTGCGTTGGGCGAGCTGATGGTTACCGACATCCACGCCCTCGAGATGCGAACCCTGACCCCCGAGCAGTGGGCGGCTCACCGTCGGTGAGCCTCGGCTCTCAGCTCTCAGCTCTCAGCTCTCAGCTCTCAGCTCTCAGCTCTCAGCTCTCAGCTCTCAGCTCTCAGGTAAAGGTCGGTTAATGACCGTTCGGCGTCAAACACCGATCTTGCGATGGAGCTGATCGCTGACAGCTGACCGCTCACCGCTCGTCACGCCGCTTCGTCGCCGGTCGCAGGGCTCGTGAGCACCCGGCGGACCATGACGAAAACGGTGACCAGACAGACCACGAGCAGTACCGCGAAGAGCGCGAAGTTGGCCCACTGCGGCACGATCGTCGCCTGGAACTGTGACGTCAGCGGCTCGAGGTAGAGCACTCGCACCTGGTGCCGGGTGATGCTCATCACCGCGACCGTCAGCGTCAACGCGGCTAGCGTCCCGGAGACCAACCCCGGGTGTTCCACCGGTGTGGCGGTCTTCGCCAGCATGACCAGCAAGCCGATCCCGAGCAGGATCGCCAGGGTCAACGGGGCCAGCGTCGCGATGCCGCCGCGCATCACGTCGAGCAGCACCTCCCTCGGCAGCACGATGAGCAGGAGGAAGCCGTCGACGATCTGCAGCACGGTGGCCCACAGCGCCCACCGCCAGGCCGTTCCGGCGATCGCGGTGTTGATCTCGACGTCATCTCCAGCGCGCGCCCGGCGCACTGCCCACCACGCCGCGACGAGGGCGGCGAACGTGATCGCGGCGAGCACGAAGTGGAGCAGCCGCGGCCAGTACGTCGGATCACCGAGCACGGCGAGGGCGTTGGCGTCGAACACGGACCACTTCGCCGGTTGGACATGGATCAGGTGGACCGCCACGTGGATCATGGCGATCGCGAAGAAGCACAGCGCCGACACCGCGAGCCACGGTCCACGGAACGCCTTGTGCAGATAGGCCGCGTAGTAGCCGATCATGAGCAGGACGAGCATCGCGAACCAGATCCAGCCGAGCAGGATCGTCCCGCTGTAGAAGAACTGCTGATAGAGCACCTGAACGAAGAGCAGCGGCGCGACCCCGGTCGTGATGGCGAGCGAGATGGCGTAGGTGTTGACACCCATCAGTCGCGTGGCGAGCACCGACTGGGGAGAGTCGGATCGTCCGCCCGAACGCAGGTTGGCGACGAACGCCATGAGGGTCCCGCCGAGGGTCAGGTTCATGAAGATGAGGTGGAGGAAGAAGGTCAGCACGAGCAGGAAGTGAAACAGCCACGGCGGGCCGGGCAGACCGGCGACGTCGAGGGCCGGGAGCAGGTCGGTATTCATCGGGCACCTCCTGGGGTGACGTCTGCAGGACGGTCGAGTGAGGCGAGGTACGCCGCCAGCGCCTCGAGCTCGTCGTCGGTGCCGACGAACGGCGGCATGTACGGGCGGTCGAGCTGGCGGAGGTCGAACTGCGTGGTTCGGTCGAACGCGACGACGGTCTCTCCCATGTCCCGGAGCTCGGACAGCGACATCGTGATCATGCCCTGGTTGAGATCTCGGATGAACGCCGGATCGTCGCGGATCTCGTCGAGGCTGGGCAGCATTTCGACCATCTCCGCGGAGTCGACGTCGCCGTGGCAGGCGCCGCACTCGGCTCGGTAGTGAACGTCACCGCTACCCGTCGGATCGTCCGCGACGACGAGCTCCATGTCGGCCACCGTGGGCAGCGCCCGTCGGATGCTCTGATAGCCGTCCATGGTGTGGCAGCTGGAGCACTGGGTCCGGAAGATCCGCTCGCCGAGCGCGTCCGGCTCGGGGTCGCCGGCCGCCACCCAACCGGAGTGGGCCGCCAGCCCGTCCGCGTTGATCGCCTCGATCTGGCTCACCAGCAGGCCGTTCGAATACAGGTAGCTGTGAATGAGGAAGGGCTTGCGGGTGCCCTCACGCAAGCGTTCATAGCCGCCGAAGAAGCCGAAGGCCGCGACCATGAGGACGACCGCGGTGACGCTGCGGGTCAGCTTGGGCGCGATCAGCAGCACCACCACGCCGATCGCCAGACCCGCGGCGAGCGACCAGAGCATGAACGAGCGGGTGTCGGCGAGCGCGACCAGCAGCGGCGAGCCACCACGGAAGAACGCGGTCACGGTGTCCGGCAGCATCGCCTCCCACCAGCGATAGCCGGCATAGCTGACGAGCGCCCCGCAGAGCCACCACCAGCCGAGATATCGCACGACATCGGCCCGCCGTTCGGGCGTTGCGCGGAGCGCGACGAAGAGCATGAAGGCCACCGCCATGAGCGCTGCGATGCCGGTACGCAGGACGAGCGACGGCCAGTAGGTCGGGTTGAAGAAGCCGTCCCAGAACGATCGGCTGTCCAACCATCCGCCAGGGGTGAGCATGAAGGTGATGATGCCGTTGATGACCACGAGCGACAGGTAGGCGGCGATGAAGTACAGCCAGCCGACCATCAGGTGAGCGCCCTTGGAGATCTTGTCCCACGTCGTGTAGTAGATCAGCGCGGCGACGATCTCGATGACGAAAAACGTCCACTCGATCGCCCAACCCCAGACGTAGGTGTGGATGAGCGAGGCGATCGCACCCGGTGAGATGAGGCCCGCGACAACCCAGATTCCGACACCGGAGATGGCGCCGAAGACCGTCGAGACCAGAATCAGCACCAACGACGATCGCTTGGCGAGATCCCGCAGCTCGCGGTCCTCCCGTCGGATCGACAGCATTTCGGTGACGACGATGACGAGCCCGCCTCCGATGGCGAAGTGGGACACGATGACGTGGGTGATCGCGACCCAGGCCATGAGCATTCCGCCACCCATGGCGGGGTTCCAGATCGGGTAGTCCATGCCTCCTCCTTACGCGCACCAACGATCGTTGCAACCCTATCACCAGCTGGAAATCCAGGCAACGCGCTGATTCTAAAGATTGGACAAGTATTCAACCATGCTTCGATGTATCTCGCTGGGCGCCACTGGGGCCGCGTCGAACACGGCTCGGCGGGACATCAAACTCGACACCGCCACCTCTTGACACGACGTCGCAGCCACACTAATGTAGCTTGAGACAATGAAAATGAGTCTGGATTAGATCTATGACCTCCAAGCTTTCACAACGCGCCCAGAAACTCTTCATCCAGTACCTTCGGGAGAACAACCTGAAGGTGACCCAAGAGCGGCTCGCACTGCTCGACGAGATCTTCGCGACCAACGAGCATCTCGACGCCGACGAGCTGCTGGCTCGGATGAAGGTCAAACAACGCAAGGTGTCGCGGGCGACGGTCTACCGGACCCTCGATTTGCTGGTCCAGTGCGGGCTGGTCCGCAAGAGCCGACTCGGCCGCGAGCACTACTACTACGAGAAAATGGAGCCGGGTGGCGGCCACCATCACATGGTGTGCACCGCGACCGGCAAGATCATCGAGTTCTGGGACGCCGAGCTCGACGAGCGGCTGCGGCGGATTTGTCAGGATCACAAGTTCCGGCCGTCCTTCATCTCGATCCAGATCCAGGGCCTGAGTGACGAGGGTCAAAAGGTCGAGCAGGAGACCTCTTTCTTCTAGCACTCGCCGAGTTGCGAGCATCGCGCCCCCATTTCCCCCGCGTCTCTGCGGAGGGAGTGCTCGATCTACGCGACACGAGGTCAGGGGTTCCGGAGACGCAGACGAGCGAACTTCCGCTTACCGACCTGGATCAGGGTCGGCTCCCCGGTAACGTCGAGAACCGACGTGATGTCATCCGCGGCTTCACCTTCGACCTTGACGCCACCCTGTTGGATCAATCGTCGAGCCTCGGAGTTTGACGAGGCGAGCCCCGCCTGAACCACCGCTTTGGCCAACAGGATCGTCTCACCCTCGACCTCGATCTCGATCTCGGGTATGTCCTGCGGCAGCTTGCCGGCCGAGAACACCCGTTCGAACTCGGCCTGCGCCGCCGCCGCCGCCGCCGGCGAGTGAAAGTCGGCGACGATGGTCCTGGCGAGCTCTTTCTTGACCTCCATCGGGTGCCGCCTGCCGGCCGCAACATCGGCCCGTTCAGCCTCGATGTCGGCGTCCGCACGGTCGCTGAGCAACAGCCAGTAGCGCCACATGAGATCGTCGGAGATCGACATCAGCTTGCCGAACATGTCGAACGGCTCGTCCTCGACCGCGACGAAGTTGTCGAGCGACTTGGACATCTTCTCGACGCCGTCGAGTCCTTCGAGCAGCGGCAGGGTCATCACCACCTGCGGTTCCTGGCCGTGCTCGCGCATCAGGTGACGCCCGACGAGCAAGTTGAACAGCTGGTCGGTACCACCGAGCTCGACGTCGACCTCGAGCGCGACCGAGTCGTAGCCCTGGGCGAGCGGGTAGAGAAACTCGTGCAGCGAGATCGGCTGCTGCGCCTCGTACCGCTTCCTGAAGTCGTCGCGTTCCAGCATCTGGGCCACGGTGACTTTGGCCGCGAGCCGGATCCAGTCGGCCGACGTCAGGGCGCCGAGCCACCTCGAGTTGAAGTCAATGATCGTGGTCTCCGGGTCGAGCAGCTTCGAGATCTGACGCTTGTACGTCGCCGCGTTGGCCGCGATCTCGGCCTCGGTGAGCTGGGGACGGGTGCTCTTCTTGCCGGTCGGGTCACCGATCAGACCGGTGAAGTCACCGATCAGGAAGATGACACGGTGGCCGAGCTGCTGAAAGTGCCGCATCTTGCGGATGATGACGGTGTGACCGATGTGCAGGTCCGGCGCCGACGGATCGAACCCGACCTTGACGGTCAGCGACTCGCCGGTCGCGTTGGCGCGCTCGAGCTTCGCCTCGAGCTCGTCGGCCGGCACGACATCGACGCACCCCTTCATCAGGTACGCCAGCTGCTCTTCGACACGTGCTTGCATGGTCCGCCTCCAACCCATCGCCGGGGCGCTCAATACTACCCCACCGGTCGGCGATCGACAGTGTCCGCGCCCGGCGCGCGCGGCGAGATGAGGATCAGCGGCGGCTGAGCTCGCCGATCGGCAGCACTCCGGCACCGGTGGTGTCGAGCGCGTCGAACGCGGACACACGGGCGAGCACCGCGGCCACCGCCGCCGCCTCGATCGACAGAACGTCGAGCTCGAACTCCGCCGGCTGGCGCCATGACTCGACCCCGGCGGCGGTTGCAGCGGCGTGGCGGGCGTGGCCGGCGACGCCGCTCATCGCGGCGCTCGCCGCGGCCGCCGCCCGACGTTTGACCGGCGCCAGCTCGTCGTCGTCGACACCGGCGGTCAGACCCGGCCAGGCGCGCCGCAGCATCGTCTCCACCTCGTCCACCGTCCCGGTCGAGCGGACCTCGACGACCAGCAGCGAGCGGCCGGGGATGAACGGCTGGAGGACGCGGTTTCGCGCGTCGGGAAGCAGCGTTCGCAGCCGCAGCTCGAGCAGCTCGCTGGTCACCAGGCCGACCGCGGCAGCCGAAGCGTACGGTAGGTCGAGCGCGACCGCCACCGCCGACTCGTCACCCGCCGCCGCGATCCGGCTTCGACCGGCGACCGGGATGTCCTCGACCAGCGTCGTGTCCGACACCGCGGCCGGCGCGCTCCAGAATTTCGCCAACGCCTCGGCGGCCGATTCGCCGTCCACCGCGACGACGCCGACCGCGAGGTTCCCGGGCCGCAGCAAGCTCGCCGGCGTCGGCGCCTCGACCTGCGTGATGCCGAGCCGGTTCGCCATGAGATCGAGCGCTCGACGGCTCGCTCCCGCATTGCCGACCTCGACCGGACGATCGTCTGCCGCGACCGCGTCGCGCGCGCGTGCGAGCTGCTCGAGCAGCTCGCCGAAGCTCCCCGCCGGTCCCGCGATCTCGAGCAGCGGGGGGGTGTTTCGAAGCCGAATCCAGCCCGGACGATCGTCGCCGGCGCGGAGCTCGCGGGCCACCCGC
>JASFPU010000086.1:0-9179 GCA_050115855.1 Holophagae bacterium | reverse complement strand
AACGACGCCCAACCGGCGATGGCTGCTTTGACCTGAACGATGTCGACCTTCTCGAGGTGGCGCATGAGGATGCCGGACAGCCCGATGCCGAGCAGCAGGTACAGGGCGAAGTAGTCCGTCGGCAGCGAGATGTACTTGACCTTCGGGTCGACCAGACGACGGAGAAGCAGGTAGCCGAGCGCCACCACGAACACGATCGATGTCACGTACACGATCGGCAACCCGACCTGGAAGAAACCGTCGATCGACTGCAGTGCCAACACCCAGCGCGGCACGGGTTCGACGAAGAACCGGAAGTGCCGCAGGATGATGATCAGCATCGACCAGTGGAAGGCCATCGCGGCCGCCCAGAGGTACTTGGTGCCGATGTAATTGACCTTTTCCTTGTCAGCCAGGAGCTCGACTCTGGTGTTGCGGAACAGGGACCTGAAGAAGAACACCTCGAGGAACATCCGTCCGATGACACCCAGCGTGCTGCTCGGATTGTCGAGCTCGGAGCTCTTGACCCAGGACAACGACTTCTGCTGACCCGCGGTGGTCGGAATCCTGAACGGGACCGGCGCCCGCGCCCATCGGATCACCCTGGCGATCAGACCGACCAGGAAGATCGCGAACGCGACACCGGGGACGATCGCCCCGAACACCAGCCGCAGATCGTCAGAGGCAACCGCAGTGGCACCAATCAGCGCCAGGACAGCGACCGCGACGAGGGAAACCAAGGCACCCATCGACTCGAGACCTCCTTCCTACGTCACCCGGCTGTGGAACGGATGATCGAACCCGTCCCCCGGGATGATCTCCACGCGGAGTCGAGAATCCACCGGCAACCGGCAGCTCCCACGCGGCTCACGCTTCGGATCGTGGCCCGCCCGTGCGCTCTTCGCGCCACGTATTGAGGCGTTCCATCACCTTGAGAGATCGATTGCGGATTTCTTTGACCCGAATGTCGTACACCTGCTGTCGGCATCGGCTGTAGACGTTGAACGCCGCCAGCAGCAGACCATCGATCCGGCGACCGAAGTCCTGTCTGTCGTCGTCCGACGCACCGAGCACCACCGACTCGTACACGTCCTTGAGATCCAAGACGAAACCGACCGCTTCCGACGGCGTCATGTCCTGGACTGCCCGGACTCTGATGATCCGATCGAGAGCCGGCTCGAGCTCGGCAACGTCGACACCGGAGCACATACCGTCGACGATCGGCGCGACCTCCTCGCGCAACCCTGCGCCGACCGGGTTGGCGAACGGATCGCGCTGCTCCCGGAGGAACCGCGACGTCTCGGCCGGATAGCGGTCGACAATCCGGTCGTACCACCGCCCGATCATCTCGGCTCGCTGTTCCTGGCTGACAACGACACCCATCGGCACCCTCCCGAATCGGTCTTGCCTCTGCAACCGCTGTGCCAGTGGTCGTCTCATGACCCGCTGACGCAAAACACTCATCCTGCGCGACCTCGGTCACGGTGTGGGTTCGTCCGCCGCAACACGTGCGTCACGCGCGTTTCGGCTGCGTAACGGCTCGGCCGCCGTCACACGGGCGAACGAAAAAATGGCCCCGCCACCTCGCCTCCGAACGGGGCGAGAGGCGGGGCCGCACCCGAATCGAGTCGACGGTCAGACGCAGCCGGTCGGCTTCGGCAGTCCGGCCACTTTGCAGGCGCCCTTCGCGGGGCCCGACGGGAACAGCTCGTAGATCTCCTTGAGCTGGAAACCGGTCTGCTTGCAGAGCTTGCGGATCATGGGCGCGACACCGAACTGCAGGTAGTAGTCGCGCAGGTAGTTCACGACCTTCCAGTGGTCCTCGGTCAGGTCGTCAACGCCCTCGGTCGTCGCCAACGCCGCGGCGACGTCCTCGTTCCACTTCTCCGGCTCCTGCATGAAGCCATCCTCGTCGACCGTGATCGAGACGTTGCCTTGCTCGAAAGTTGCCATTCTTCATTCCTCCCTTTTCTTTTCCGGGCTCGATGCCCCGGTGATTTCCACCAACGTGATGTTTTCTCGACGCGCTTTCTTCCGCTGGGCCTTCTCCATGGCCTTGACAAAGTCCTGAGTCGGGGCATGACCGAGCTCGATCGCCCGCCCCAGGTGACGCTCCGCCGCCCCCAGGTTGTCCAGTGCCAGGTACCCGACTGCGCAGTAGTAATGGGCCGCACCGTGGTCGCGCTCCAGCTCGAGCACACGCTCATTGCAGCGCACTAGGTTCTCGGGATCGTTGAGATACAGGTACGCCTGACCGAGGTTGTAGTGTCCGACGACGAGCGAGTCGTCGAGCTTCAGCGCCTCGAGGATGGCGTCTCGACATCCTTCGAACTCCCAGCGCATGAGCCGGATCCCGCCCAGGTTGATCCAGGCTTCGACCATGTTCGGATCGAGCTCTGCGGCTTTGAGGTACGCCTCCTCGGCAGCTTTGACTCTGCCGGACACGGTGTAGGCCAGACCGAGGTTGTAGAGGGCTGCGGCCGACTGAGGGTTGCTTGCCACCTCCTTCTCGCACCGCTCGATCCGGTGCTTCTGACTCTCACGCTCCATTCATGCCTCCAGACACGTCGAGCAGCCGCTGCGACGCTCGACGTTCCGTTTCGTCTTCCATTCGAACGTGCTCGAGCACCCGCCTACAGACCGGCCGCACGAGGTCCGGCGCGGCTTCGGCGATCCGCGTCAAAGCGCGGATGATCTCGAGCCGTAAACCGTCGTCCCATGCCAACGACGCCAGTGGTGCGACGAACGGGGCGATCAACCTCGGGTTGTGGGCCCCGATTTCGCCCAACGCCGGGATACCGTACCGGCCGTTGGTTGCAGATTCGTCGTTGAGACCCCACATCAGCCCGCGAATCAGCTCGAGGCCGACGTCGGTCTGGGAGCTCGACGCAATGCCGATCGCCCGTGCCGCACGACATCGCAGCTCGGCATCGGGGTCCCACAGACGACCGAGCAGGAACCGCATGGTACGCGGCTCCTCGGACGCCAACGCGCCCAATGCCATTTCGTCTCCGGCCCGGAGCAGCTCCATCACTCGTCCCTTCAGCCCCATGCCGCTGCCGGTTGCGTGACCTCGGCCGAGTGTGTGACGGCGGCGGCCAGAAAGCCGTCCGCCCAACCGGGTGTCGCCGACGCGTGAACGTGCAGGTAGGACGCCCAGACGCGTCCGACCACGATCCCGTCTCGGCCGCCGCCGATACCGACACCACGACGGACACCGCCGACGCTGGCGTCACGGGCGGTGCCGCCGACGATGCGCGAGTAGTGAAACTCGTGACCCGAGATGTCGGTGCCGCGAGTATAAAATGGGTTGTCTCGGTCGATGGTCACGATCTCGTAGCCGTGGCCACGCGGGCGACCAGTCTGCTCGACGGTGAGGTCGAGCACGCCGGCCATCGGGTACGAAGAGCCGTCGACGATGAGCTCCCGCGCCAGGTACATCAACCCACCGCACTCGGCGTAGACCGGCATTCCGGAGTCGATCCGGCGTCGCACCGATTCTGCAAATACATGGTTCTCTGCCAGCTTCGCGGCGTGAACCTCCGGGAAACCGCCGCCGATGTAAAGCCCGTCGATGTCGGGAAGGCGGGCGTCGTCGCTCGGCGAGACCTCGACCAACCGCGCACCCGCGGCCTCCAGCGACTCGAGGTTCTCGGGATAATAGAAGCTGAAGGCTTGGTCGGCAAAATAGCCGATGGCGACCCGGCATCGACCCGGACGGGGGTTGTCCACTGGGAGTGCGAGCGACGGCGCCGAGGCGGCCAGATCCTGGATCCGATCCAGGTCGACGTGGTCACGCACAGCTGCCGCAGCGCGAGCCAGCGCTTCGTCGCGGCGCGGGTGCTCGACCGCGGTGACGAGACCGAGATGACGGTCGGGAAGCGGGTCGTCCCCGGTCAATTTCGGAATGGCGCCGAGCACCGGCACGCCGGTGACGCCTTCGATGGCGTCGCGGACGATGCGTTCCTGGCGCGCGGTCGCGACCCGATTGAGCACCACCGCCGCCAGATCGAGGTCCGGGTCGAGGTGGCGCGAGCCGAGCACCGCCGCCGCTGCGGTTCGGGTCACCTTCGTGACGTTGACCACCAGCACCACCGGCGCCGCGAGCAGCTTGGCCAGGTTGGCGGTGGAGTGGCTGCCGGCGGCGTCGACGCCGTCGAACAGCCCGCGATTGCCCTCCGCGAGGAGAAGATCGGCGTCGGCCCCGGCCGCGACGGCGCGGCCGATGGCCGACTCCGACATGAGAAACGGATCGAGGTTGCGGCACGGGCGGCCGCTGGCCGCGGTCAACCAGGCAGCGTCGATGTAGTCCGGCCCCTTCTTGAACGCCTGGACCACCCGACCGGCCGCCGTCAGCGCCCGGCACAGACCGAGGCTGACGAGGGTTTTCCCGCCGTCACCGGAGAGTCCGGCGACCACCAGCCGTGGGGTACGAAGCTCCATGATCCGACCGCCCGTGCGCCCCCCGTCACTCGCCGATGATGAAGCCGCAGGGACACTCCTCCCAGCACTTCTTACAGCCGTCGCAGTTCTCCATCCTCTTGATGTCGAAGAAGTGTCCGTGCGTCGGCGGTTCCGCCTTGGCGAAGACGTTGGCCTGACAGTACATCCAGCAGTTCTCGCAGCCGAAGCACTTGCCGCAGCTGAAGCAGCGCTCGGTCTCGATGAGCGCGTCCTCCTGCGTCAGCCCGAGATCGACCTCGTCGAACGGGTGGGCGAGACGTTCTTCGGGCGACTTCACCCGGCGCTCGGTCCGCTCGATGGGCTTGTACCAGTCGAGCTTGATCTTGTCGCTGCGGATCATCTCGCCGTGGTCGACCTTCTCGGGTTCGTTCCCCTGCAGCCTGGCGTGAATCGCCTCGGCGGCCTTGCGTGCCTGGCCGATGGAAGTTGTGGCAATCCCGAGATTGATGTTGTCACCGCCGGTGTAGACGCCGTCGATTCCGGTGAAGCCCCACTCGTCGCCGTTGAGCCAGCCGTCGCCGAGCTCCTCGGAGTGGATCGCCCCGAGATCGGGTTTCTGGCTGACCGCGGTGATCATGGTCTCGATCGGCAGCTCGTAGGTGTCGCCCTCGATGGGGACGGGACGCCGGCGACCGGAGTCGTCCGGCTCACCGAGCTCCATCCGCTGCACGATGGCCTTGGTCAGGTGGCCGTCGTCGTCGCGGATCAGCTCGATCGGTGCGGCGAGGTACTCGATCTTGATGTCCTCCTCGATCGCCTCGTCGATCTCGCGATCGATCGCGGGCATCTCCTCGCGGGTCCGGCGATACAGGATGGTCACCTCGGCGCCGAGCTTGGACGCCATCGCCGCGGAATCCGAGATCAGGCGCTTCGACACACGAGCGGCATCGATCGCGGTGTCGCCACCACCGATCACAACCACGTTGCTGCCGATCTCGACCTTCTTGCCCGAGTTGGCGTGGTTGAGGAACTCGGTGCCGGTCCAGACGCCTGGGCCTTCTTCGCCCGGGATCCCCATCTGCTTGCCCTGGTGGGCGCCAATGGCGACGTAGATCGCGTCGTACTCTGCCTTGATGTCGTCGTACGAAACATCTTCGCCGATCTTGCAGTCGCACTTGAGCTCGACGCCCAGATCGACGATCCGCTGGATCTCGGCGTCCAGAATCTCCCGCGGTAGACGGTACACGGGAATCCCGTAGCGGAGCATTCCGCCCGGCTTCGGCAGGCCCTCGAAGACCGTCACCTGGTACCCGCGACGGGCCAGCTGGTAGGCACAGGAAAGCCCAGAGGGCCCGGCGCCGACCACCGCGATCTTCTGCTTTTTCGGCTCCTCCCCGTCGAGCATCTCGGCCTTGAAGCCGTGCTCGAGGGCGTAGTCGCCGATGAAGCGCTCGACCGAGTTGATCCCGACCGGCCCATCCTTCTTACCGCGGTTGCAGCCGGTCTCGCACGGGTGCGGGCAGACCCGCCCCATGACCGACGGGAAGGGATTGGTCTCCATCTCCATACGGAACGCCCGCTGACATGCCTCGTCGAGGCTCAGCCCGAGCTTTTCTCGCAGCTGGATGACCGACAACCAGCCGCGGATCAGGTTGCCGCTCGGACAGTTTCCGACGCACGGTGGCAGGCTCTCGACGTACACGGGCCGGAGCTCCGAGATCTGCGACCCGCTGCCGCCGCCGCCGCTCTTGAGACGAGCTTCGAATTTGCTCGACTTCTGCTTGTCCTTCTTTTTCAGTAGACCCATGGGACACGTCTCCTCGATTGGTCGCTCGATCCCGAGCCGTTGCTCAGGCGCGCTTCGACATATGGATTTTCAGATTTTCCAGCTCGCCGAGGATCGTGTCGTGCTTCTGCTCGTCGCGGAGCAGGTAGTCGAGCAGGACCTTGGCCACCGGATCGGTGGACTCCGCCCTGAGCCTCTCGGCCAGCTCGATGGTCTGACGCTCGAGCTCGTCGTGCGCCTCGATCTGGCCCCAGACCTCGGCGAGGTCCTCCGGCGCCAGCGTGACCGGTGTCTTCGTCATGCTGTCGATGAGGAACTGCTGCACCCGGTGGTGCTGGACCGAGTCGTTGCGAATGATCTCCATGATCTGGCGGATCAGGAGGTTGTCGGTCTTTTCCATGATCTGAGCCGTGGTTTCGATGGCATCGCGCTCGATGCCCTGCCACTGCCGGAGCACGTCCACCGCTTCGGCGGTCCGCTCCGGTCCGGTCTTCTTGTCGCGCGCCATAGCATCCTCCTCTGGGAGCAAGGCGGTCACGGGAGGGGCGGGGCTCCGCCCCTCCCGACCGCAGGTTTTCGATATCCGGTCTAGTCCTCGGGCAGCGTCACGTAGCTGCCGCCCGCGTACTTGTAGGTCAGGCGTCCGGAGTCGATCAACGTCCGCAGCGCTTTCTTGCACATGCGTTTGTCGACGTCGTCGCCAAACTTCTCGATCATCTGCTTGGTCACGTCCATGGGCTTGAGATCCCTCTTACCCTTCATCGACGAGACCAGCTCGAACATCGCGTCGGCCACCTGATCGATCGTTACGTCGGCCATGGTGCCTCCTCAGTGGCGCAGCTGCACGGTCCTGTTGAAAGACTCTCCAGCATGCTTGAAATCGTCGATGTGATACTTGGTGAACTCCTGACCGATGAGCTCGAAGAACTTCGGCCAGCCGATTCGGTCGATCCACTCACCAATGCGCTCGTGCTTGCGGGCGTTCGAGGCATACGTCTCGACGATGTTTTTCACCGCGTCAACCACCTCTGGCCACCGCGGCGGGTTGTTGGGCAAGAACGGGATGGCGAGCTTGGAGAACTTCGGCGCGACGCGCGAGTTCGACACCTTGCCGCCGACCCAGATCGAGATGCCGTCGGTCTGGGCGCTGTTGATCTTCACCGCCGGACAGACCGTGTAGCAGTTGCCGCAGTACATGCACTGCTCTTCGATGATCTCGATCGACTGGGCGCCGTCGACGGTCGCCGGTCGAATCGCACCGGTCGGACAGGACGCGATGAGGTTCGGGATCTCGCACATCTTCGGCAGGTTGTCGTGCTCGACCACCGGCGCCCGGGTGTGGACACCCAGAATCGCGATGTCGGAGCAGTGGACCGCACCGCACATGTTGAGACAGCAGGCGTAGGCGATCCGCGTCTTCGCCGGCAAGTCCTTCTCACCGGAGAAGTACGGGAACAGCTCGTCCATCACCGATTTGACCACACCCGACGCGTCCGACGCCGACGAGTGGCAGTGGACCCAGCCCTGGGTGTGAACGATGTTGGACAATTTGGCGCCGAGGCCGCCGATGGGGAAGCCGTACTCATCGAGCTCCTTGATCAGAGGGTCGATGTTGGCCTCGTCGGTGATCAAGAACTCGACGTTGTTGCGGCTCGTCCAGCGAATGTGACCGTCGCAGTACTTGTCGGCGAGATCGGCGAACTTGCGGATCGTCGAGATCGCCAACAGCCGCGGGGTGCCCGCCCGAACCGTGAACAGCTTGTCGCCGGATTCGGCGACGTGCACCATCACGCCGGGCTTGAGAATCTCGTGGTAGTCCCACTTGCCGTAGTTCTTCTTGATGACCTCGGGCAGGAACTGCTCGTAATGTGGGGGACCGATGTCGGTTCGACGTTCGAATTCAGGCATGAGTTCCTCCCTTCCTTTACTCGAAGATCTCGTCGTCGAAGAAGATGTAGGGGTTGGTCCGCGGATGCATCACCATCTCGGGCACCGGGTCGAGCCCGATCTCCTCGAGGAAGTTCGACATGCCGACGCGTTGGATGAACTCACCCACACGCTCGCGGTTCTTGCCGTGCTCGCCCCAGAGCTCCCAGATCGCGTCGGTGAGCTCCTTGAGGTCTTCGTAGTCATCCTCCGGATCCATCTCGAGGAAGGGCACGAAGACCGACGACAGGAGCGCACCACCGATGATCGGCGCCTTGGCACCGATCAGGATCGTGGCGCCGCGCTCTTTACCGGGCTTGAGCGCCTTGGGCATCAGGTTGATGCAGTGCATGCACTTGACGCAGTTGGAGTTGTCGATGTCGAGGGTCGTGCCGTCCCACGCCATGCACCGGGTCGGGCAGAGGTCGCAGACCTCGGCCTGGACATCGACGCCGTTCTTGGCGTACTCGGCGACCTTGCCGTTGTCGACCTGGATGTCGTCCTTCCAGACGCCGATCACCGAGCAGTCCGAGCGCGCGATCGACGCGACGCAGTCGTTCGGGCAGCCGGAGAACTTGAACTTGTACTTGTAAGGGAAGAACGGCCGGTGCAGCTCGTCCTGGAACTCCTGGGTGATGTTGTAGCAGGCGTCCAGGGTGTCGTAGCACGCCCACTCACACCGGGCGGGACCGACGCAGCAGCTCGGCGTCCGCATGTTGGATCCCGAACCACCGAGGTCGAAGCTCGGCATATCTTCCTTCTCGGCGCTGAGCTCGGCGAAGCACGGCTCGAGGGCCTCCGTGGTGCAGCCGAGGAAGACGATGTCGCCGGTCGAGCCGTGCATGTTGGTCAAGCCCGATCCGTGCTTCTCCCAGATGTCGCAGATGTGGCGCAGCACGTCGCTCGTGTAGAACCACGCCGACGGCTGGTTGATCCGGCAGGTGTGGAAGGACTGCACGTTGGGGAACTCTTCCGGCAGGTCGCAGTAGCGGCCGATCACGCCGCCGCCGTAGCCCATCACGCCGACGATGCCGCCGTGCTTCCAGTGGCTGATGTGCTCCTCGTAGGACCGTTCGAGGATGCC
>JASFPU010000085.1:0-9188 GCA_050115855.1 Holophagae bacterium | reverse complement strand
CGCACACCGCTACACCGTGACCTTCGCCCCCGATCAGCTGCCGCCAGTGAAGTCCTTCTGGTCGCTGACCATGTACGACGGACCGACCCAGCTCTTCATCCACAACCCCGTCGACCGCTACCTCGTCAACTCGGCAATGATGAGCGACTTCCGATTCGACGACGACGGTTCTCTGACGCTGCTCGTCCAGAAGGATCCGCCGGAGGACGCCTGGATGGCCAACTGGCTGCCGGCACCGGATGGGCCCTTCTACATGACGCTCCGCCTCTACGGCCCCGAGCCCGAGGCCCTCGACGGAACGTGGGCGCCGCCGCCGGCTGGACGGGAGGAGTAACACAGTGAATACGACGCGCGCCGCAATCCTGGCTGTGATCCTCGCCGGTGCGGCCCTGTGCCCGATCGCCCGAGCCGAGGACAGCTCCGACCTGGCCCAGGACCTGACCAACCCGGTGGCGGATCTGCTGACCATTCCGATCCAGCTCAACTACGACCAGAACATCGGCCCCGTTGAGGACGGCTGGAAGCTGCAGGCCAACTTCGTGCTGCCGAAGCCGTGACCTCGTGTGGAGGAGATCGATGATGCGAAGAACAAAGAGCTCCCTGATGGTGATCGGGGCCGTGGGGCTCATCGTCGGGGTCAGGATCGGGTTGTAGCAACGCGGGAGGAGGAAGTTCGATGGATCGGATCATTCGCCACGACACGAGGCTCTGCCCGAGCGCGATTCCGGTGATCGTGTTGGTGGGATTTCTCGCGGTGGGAGGGGCCCAGGCTGCCGAGGACGGTCCGCTGCCGGACCGGCTCTTCAACACCAACCCCCTCGCGCAGCGCGGGATCTCTCCGGAGGTGCTCGATGCGATCGTCAGCCTGCCGTCCCAGGGGCCGGCGTTCACCATGGTGGTGGAGCTGACCGAGACCGTCGCGGGCGGCACGCCGAGGGTCAGCGAGCGGGTGGTGCTGGAGTCCGATCCGTTCACGTCCTACGGGCTCGACATCCGGATCGTGCGCGACGGGTCGGTGGCGTCGGGTCGGAGCGACCGCGACTGGAAGCACGATCTGGAGCGGATGATCGGCACGGCCTTCACGGTCCGCGGCCAGCAGCGCATGTACGACCCGGAGTCGATCCGAGTCGTCTCGGAGTCGGGCGAGCGCACCGTGGTCGCGTTCGCCTACGACCGGATGCGGGTGCCGTACCCGCTGCGCCACCTGGCGAAGCTCGAGGGCCGAGTGGTGATCGACGGCGATCGCCTCGACCGGATCGAGCTGCGCGGAGATCGCGTCGACACGCGCGGCATGACCCGGGTCGACGAGTACAACCAGGTGATGAGCTTCGCCCGCGTGCGAGGGGACTCCGGCTGGCTCGTCGACGAGGTCGAGATCGTGATTCGGGGCCGGCGGGGAGGCAAGGAGGTCGAGCTGGCGCTGTCCGGGCGGGTCGTCGAGTACCGCGATCTCGCGGGCGAACCGGTCGACCTGGAGCGCACCGCACCGCCGCCCGCCCGGCCCGAGTTCGCCGAGCCCCGCACCGTGCAGCTGCGGCTCAGCCGCGCGCTGCCGCTGTGGGGGGACCGGGTCCGGCAGCTGGGGTTCGAGCTGCCGAAGCCGTACGGAATCGGCGTCGTGACGCACTTCCAGCGACAGGACATGAGCATCGACGGCGTCACGGTCAACAACCTCGACGTCGGTGGGGGTGACGTCGCCTTCATCGATCCCCAGGGATCGGGGACCTCGAACAGCGCGCAGGCGTTGTCGGTGCGGGCCGACGTGTGGGTGCTGCCGTTCCTCGACCTCGATCTGGTGGCGGGCGAGGTCGAGACCGACTCGGATGTCACCCTGCGCTTCACGCCGCAGTTCCGGAGCCTCGTCCGAGTACTGACCGGCGCCGAGCTGCGCGAGTTCGAGACGCTGCCGGTGACGACCACGAGCACGATGCTCGGCGTCGGTCTAAGCACCGGCTTCCAGTACGAGAGCCTGTTCGGTGCGCTGTCGGCGCAGTGGGCGACCAGCGTCGTCAACGAGACCGGTTCCGAGCTCGACATCCTGGTGGCGACCTTCCTGGTCGGCTACGATTTCGGCGACATCGGCTTGCGGCTGCAGACCGGCGCCCAGTACCAGGACTGGGACCAGGCGATCCGCGGTGAGATCGCCCTCGGCGGCGGCCGCGACCCGCTCGAGTTCGACATCGACCTGTCGGTGGACAAGACGACCTTCCTGGTCGGGCTGTACAAGGACTTCGGCAGAACCTGGAATGCGACGCTTCTGGCCGGTTTCGGCGCGCGCGACCAGCTGACCATGACCCTCGGGTACCGGTTCTGACATGGAGTGGCCGACGCTCACACCGCGGAGAGTCGGTCCCTTATCACGGGATTCAGCCGTGCCAATGGCGGTGCCGGGTCGTCACCTCGAGTCTCTGTATGGATGTCTTTGTGCGTTGACGGTGGCCATGTTGATCGCGGTCACGGCCGCTGCCGACGACCATGCCGACACGCAAGCGGACGGCGCGGCGAAGCTTCGTCTGCTGCCGGTGCCGATCTTCATCACCGAGCCGGCGATCGGCCGAGGTCTCGGCGCCACGCTGATGCTCATCCATCCACGGCAGTCCGGGCGAACGCCCATCGTGGACCTCGACGTCCCGGATGCCGGCGTCGACGTCTCGGACGGCCAACGGCAACCGCCGAACGTGACGGCCGTCTTCGGCGCGTACACAGACTCCGACACGTGGGCGGCGGGGGCGGCGCACTCGGCGTCGTGGCGGGCAGACCGCGTTCGGTCACTGAGCGTGCTGATGTGGACCAACATCAACGCGACCGTGTACCTGCTCGACCGGCCGATCGGTTTCACTTCCCGCGGTGCCTTCGTGCTGCAGGACATGAGCTTCCGCATCGGGTCCAGCCGGCTCTTTCTCGGCGGCAGGCTGAAGGCCAACCGCTCGGAGACGAGCTTCAAACTGGACCTCGGCGGAGAGAGCCCGATCGAGATCGGCCTCGGGACGACCACTGACGTCGGTGTCGCGCTGCAGGCGTTCTTCGACAGCCGCGATACGACGTTCACGCCGAGCCGCGGGCGTCTGCTCAAGGTTGATATCTGGCGGCACGACGCGACTCTCGGCAGCGACTTCGACTACTGGAAGACCGGGCTCAAGGCGCTGTCGTTCCACCCGCTGACGGCCGACCTGGTGCTCGGGCTGCGGGCCGAAGGCGCGATCGCCGGTGGTGAGCCGCCGTTCTGGGGTTACCCCTGGGTCACCCTCCGCGGCGTGCCGGCCATGCGCTATCAGGACGAGAGGGTCGTCGCCGTCGAGGCGGAGCTGCGGTGGAACGTCGGCGCGAAGTGGGCCGTCGTCGGCTTTTACGGCGGCGGCGCCACCGACGGCGACCTGGCGCAGTACGAGAGCCAGGATCTCTTCGGCGCCGGTGGTCTCGGCGCGCGGTACCTCTTCGCCGCCGACCTCGGCCTGTGGATCGGCGCCGACGTCGCCCGGGGGCCGGAGGACGACGTCTGGTACATCCAGGTGGGCCATGCGTGGTGATCGGTGTTCCGTGTTGGAATCGCGGCGGGGTCCGCGGGCTCGGGACTTCGGCCGCAACGTTCGGAGAAGGCGGCGGGCGACGCCGCCCGGGTGGAGGTGAGGATGAAACTGATGCAATGGTCGGCTGTGCTGCTCGCAGTGATGGTCGTTTTGGCAGGGCTGCCGTGTCGGGCGCAGGACGGCGCGGTCGATGCGGATGGCGAGACGTCCGGGTACTCGATCTGGCAGCGGGCGTGGTACGAAGAGCAGGGCATCGAGCTGCCGCGGCGGTTCGGCGTCGCGCTGAACCTGATCTCGATGGAGCGCGACATCGAGGTCACGGATGTGACCGTGAAGGTCGGTTCCCGGCCTCCCGAGAGCATCGCCGACCGGGCCAGCTTCGACGTATCGAACCGGACGACCCTGACGATGGTGCGCTTCGACGCGTGGGTGCTGCCGTTCGTCGACCTCTACGCCATGGTGGGCGAGACGCGAACCGAAACCAGCCTTCTGGCGTCCTTCGAGATCGCCCCGCCGGTGGGGGACCCGATCCCGGTGGTGGTCGAGCAGAATCAGAAGGTCGACGGCCCGCTCTACGGCGGCGGCGCGACCCTGGTCGTCGGCCACGGGGCGTTCTTCGCGATGCTCGACGCGAACTATGCCCGCTCGGACCTCGAGCTGTTCGACGGCACGATCGACGCCCTGCTCCTGAGCGGGAGGGTCGGGTGGTTCCGCGACACCGGCGTCGGCCAGTGGCGGGTGTGGACGGGTCTCATGTACCTGAACTCGAGCCGCACGCTGACCATCACCACCGACATCCCGATCTTCGGGCCGACGCAGGTCGAGGTCGAGCAGCAACCGGTCAATCCCACCACCCTCGAGCTCGGTGGATCATTGACGATCGGCCGCCGCTGGGACATTCTCGTCGAGGTCGGCAGCAACTTCGACGACGCCTTCCTGACGGTCGTTTCGGGAGGCTATCGGTTTTGATCGTTGTGAGGCGCCCGCCTCTTTGCAAAGGAGTGTGTGTCATGAACCGTCTGGTTGTACTGTGTGTCTGCGTCGCGCTTCTCGTCGTCCCGTGGGCCGCCGAGGCCCAACGGCCCGGCCAGAACGCGTCGATCTCGGTCGGGACCGTGGTCAAGGTCGAGACCATCGACCTGAGATCCCAGAACGCGCCCGCCGGCGCGCTGGTGGGCGGCATGCTCGCCTACCACACCACCGGCAGCAAACGGTCGTCGACGACCAAGTGGGGCCGCGCGGCGGCGGGAGCCGTCGCGGGAGGCGCCATCGCCCGGGCCCGGGAGGGCGATCTCACGGGCAAGCTCTACACCGTCGACCTCGGCGGCGGACGCACGATCCAGGTCGTCTCGGACCAGACCGAAATCAAGCAGGGCGACTGCGTCGTCGTCGAGGAGGCCAGGGACCAGGCCAATGTGCGCCGCGCCGACCCGACCGCCTGCCAGCCGGAGTCGGCGGCTGTGATGGCGAGCCCCGACGTCCAGGAGGAGCTCCAGGAGGAGGCCGCCGAGTGCCTCGCCGCCAAGGAGGCGATGCTCTCATCCGAGACCGACGAGCAGTTCGACCTCGCCAAGCGCAAGATGGACATCTTCTGCAACGACTGATGGTCGTTCCCGAGGCTCGGGAGCGGGAGTCGGAATGCATCTGCTGATGCAGCCATTGAGCTCGAGGACAATTCTGGATCTGTTAAATGTCTATTTTACTTGTAATTTAATCGTAAGCGGACTATGATATTGGCATGAATCGGAGAGTTCGCGCCTACCTTGCGGAGATCGGCCGACGTGGCGGCCGGAAGAGCCGTCGCACGCTCGATCCGGAGGCCGCTCGGGCCATGGTGAAGGTGAGAGAGGCGCGTCGGGCGTACCGGCGATTCCACTCCCGGTGCTTCTGGTCCTACGATCCCGAGTATGTCGTCGGTCCCGAGGACGTCGCCTGGGTTGCCCAGCAGCTCAGAAAGCACGGGGGTCGAGAGGCCTGGGAGGTCGCGGGGAGGCTATGCCGCTGACCGAGTACCAGGCCGAGCCCCGCGGTGCGCAGGCCGTCAACCACGTCGTCGACCAGCGAGGCGATTTCGAGCTGCTCGACGACGGGCATCGGAGAGCGGTCGACGATCTGGCCCACCGCCGACGCGCTGCCGTCGACGACGACGCGCCGTCGATGGTGGAGCTCCGTCAGCTCGGCCTGATGAACGCCGGGTCCGACGCGGGTGATCCACTCACCCTGCCGCTGATGCGGGACTGGCTCATCGCCAGAGCTGCGAGATCAGGGTAGACTTCGGACGCGATGCACCGGTTTTGATTTCAAGCAGATACCTACCGCCGGGAGCTCGACACCGAGGTCCTGAAGGTCGGGCGCGACTCTGACCGCAAGGAGAACAAACCATGAGACGAGGTCGGACAGTGAGCAACGTGGCGTGGGCGCTCGCCGCGACGGTGGCGCTTGTGCCGGCCGCTGCGTGCGGCCAGGCTTCGGACGGAACCGGTGAGGCCGCCGAGTCGGCGGCTGATCAAGGGTCCACGCGGCCGGAAGAGCGGTTCGAGTTCACGTCGTACACCGAGGTGGGGGAGCTGTTCGAGGAGCTGAACTACACGCCGGAGGCGTGGGCGGCCGGGATCCGCGAGGTGCCGCGGGTCTATCTCACGACCATCGCGCCGAGGTGGCGGGATCGGGTGTCGGCAGAGGTCACGGTGTTGGAGAAGAAGCGGATCTTCTTCCGTTCGCTGGCGCCGCTCGTGCTGCGCTCCAACGAGTTCATCCTGCGCGACCGCGCCCGGCTCGAGCAGATCCGCGCTTCCTGGACCGGTCCCGAGGGTCTCGACGCCGACGACCGGCAGTGGCTCGCCGAGCTCGCGGTCGCCTACGGCGTCGCCGAGGACGTTGAGGCGGCGGTCGATCAGGCCGTACTCGACGAGCTCATGCTCCGAGTTGACATCGTGCCGGTGTCGCTCGCTCTCGCCCAGTGCGCCGAGGAGAGCGGCTGGGGGACCTCGCGCTTCGCCGCCGAAGGCAACGCGCTCTTCGGCCAATGGTCGTGGGGCGGCAAGGGCATCAAACCGCTGCAGCAGCGCGAGGGAATGGGCGATTACCGGATCGCGGCCTTCGAGACGCCGCTGCAGTCGGTCATGGCCTACATGCGCAACCTCAACACCCACGCGGCCTACGCCGGGCTGCGGGTTCGCCGTGCCGAGCTGCGGGCGAAGGGCGAGCGGATGAGCGGCTGGGAGCTGGCCAAGACTCTCGACAAGTACTCCGAACGGGGCCCGGCGTACGTCGAGTCGCTGCACGGCATCATGCGGGTCAACCAGCTCGATCCCGCCGACGACGCCTTTCTCGGCGACGGCCCGACGATCTGGTTGATCCCGGTCGGCGATGGAGCGTCGTAAAGCCGTGAAGACGGCACTCGCCGCTGCATCCTTGCTCGTGCTCGTTGCGGGGCCCGCAGCTTCGGGAGACGAAGCGGTCGTTCTGATGTACCACCGCTTCGGCGACGATCGCCACCCATCCACCAACATCCGCGTCGAGCAGCTCGAAGCACAGCTCGACTACCTCGAAGGTCACGGCTTCAACGTGGTTCCGCTGGCGGACGTTCTCGCGGCGATCCGCGGCGAAGGAGAACTGCCCGATCGCGCTCTCGCGATCACCGTCGACGACGCCTACCGCTCGGTCTACAGCGTCGGCTACCCGATATTCAAGGCGCGAGGCCTGCCGTTCACCGTCTTCGTCGCCACCGATCCAGTCGATGGAGGCCAGTCGGACTTCATGACCTGGGATCAGATGCGGGAAATGGCCGGACACGGGGTCACCTTCGCCAATCACGGGGCGACCCACGACTCGCTCATCGAGCACCGGCCGGGTGAGAGCCGAGCCGACCGGCTCGCCAGAGTGCGTGCCGATGTCGCCAAGGGCGCCCGGCGTCTCGCCGAGGAGCTGGCGCCGCTCGAGGGCGTCTTCGCCTACCCCTACGGTGAGTACGACGAGGCGTCGTCGGCGGTGGTCGCCGAGCTTGGCCACGTCGCCTTCGGCCAGCACTCCGGGGCCGTCGGGCCGTTCAGCGATCCGCGGGCGTTGCCGCGCTTTCCCATGGCCGAGGCCTTCGCCGATCCCGACGAGTTTGCGGTCAAGATCGCGAGCCGGCCGCTGCCGGTGGCGAAGGTGACGCCGTGGGACCCTGTGACGACGGACCGCCGTCCGAGGATCGAGGTCGTCCTCACCGACACCGATGCTCGTCTTGAACGCCTCGCGTGCTTCGTCGGTGGCCAGGGAGCAGTTGACGTCGAGTGGCTCGAGGCGGGACGGCGTTTCGCGGTCGGTCCGAGAGCCGAGCTGCCGCAAGGACGCAATCGCGTCAACTGCACCGCCCCGACGGCCGAGGGCAGGCGGTTCTTCTGGTTCAGCCACCCCTGGGTCGTGCGATCGACTCAGGAGTGATCGTCGACGCCACCGCGCGGGCGATCACTCGGAGTCGTCGGAGGTTTCCTCGGTGGTTTCGAGATCGGCATCGGCCGCGGCCTGGGTCTTGCCGGCCATTTCGAGCATCTCCTTCACCTTCGTGGTCGCCGCCTCTGCCTGCGCGTTGAGCTCGGCGGCCTCGTCGGAGAGATCGGCGATCGCTTCCGGCGACAGGTCGCGGCCGAGGTAGAGAATCTGATCGTTCAGGTTCTGCATGACCGGCGCGAACTCGTTGCTCGCCGAGGTCAGGATCTCGCCGAGCTCCGCGTAGCGTTTCTTGGCGTCCTCCATCCGGGCAGAGCTCTTGTCGCGCAGGCTCTCGCTCGAGATGCTCGCGAGATCCTTCTCCCACGCCTTGAAGAACTTGTCCGCCTCTTTGCTCAGCGACGCCACCTGCTTCCTGGCTCCGTCGAGCTTTTTCTCGGTCGACTTGAGATCGCCGACGAGCTTCTTGTACGCCTTCTGGTTGTCCTTGGCCGTCCCGTCGATGATCGAGTTGTAACCGGAGAGCAGGTTTCCACAGCCGGTGAGCACGTCTTCGACCGCCGCCTTGGACGCCTCTCCCGTCTTCTCGAGACTCGCCGTCTGTTTCGCACTCTTCTTCGACTGCGCCAGCACTGTCGGTGCCGCGATGACGACACAGAACCCGACGGCGATCACCGCGGAGCGGCCCATCCAAAGATCGTTCCACCTCATGACACTTCTCCTTTTGGTTCGGCGATGTTCCGTGAATCGACTCGCGAGCTGCGAAGATCGTGGCACAGCTCGGACGCGGTTCGCAAACGAGTGACACCAAGAAGCGGGCGGGGCGTTCACGAGATCGGCAGGCCCGCCGCGCGCAGGCCGTCGATCAGGTCGTCGACGAGCGGTTCGACCTTGAGGCCTCTGCGCATCAGCTCGCGGGCGCGGGCTGCGAAGTCCGGCTTCTGCTCGAGGACCGCTTCGACGTGGGGCTGCGCGTCGTCTTTTCGGCCGAGCTTACCGAGCATGGCGGCCTGCACGACATCATCCCAGTAGCCGATGAATGGGAGGTGCTTCGTGGTCTCGGACAGCGCTCCCTCGTAGTCGTGCTCGAGTATCTGGCGAAGGACGTACCCGGAATGAAACCAGCGAGGGTGACACGGGCAGACCGCGATCGCCCGGTCGAGCAGGGCCAGGCCGCGATCGAACTCACCCTGCATCGCATGGAAGTAGCCGATGGCACCCACCGTG
>JASFPU010000084.1:0-9237 GCA_050115855.1 Holophagae bacterium | reverse complement strand
CGGTTCGGAGTCGCTCGAAGGCCTCGATGCCCTCGGGCGCACGTACGCCCTTGACATCGATCGCACCGAAGGTGGGTTCGAGCAGCCGCACCGTGTCGACGATACGGTCGGGATCGTCGGCCGCCAGCTCGAGGTCGAAGACGTCGAGATCAGCGAGCCGCTTGAGCAGCACCGCGATGCCCTCCTGCACCGGTTTGACGGCGAGCGGCCCGACGGCGCCGAGACCCGGCACGGCGCTGCCGTTGCTGACCACCGCCACCAGATTCGATCGCGCGGTGTAGCGCGCCGCCAGCTCAGGTTTGGCGGCGATCTCCCGCGCCGGGAGCAGCGCGCCGGGGAGGTAGGCCAGCCGCATCTCGCGCGGACCCAGGCAGGCCGTGGTCGGCTTGACCTCGATCTTGCCGGGCCGCCGGCCGGCGTGGTACTCCAGAGCTTCCTCACGTCCGATCATCTCGACCTCCCGTCGAGCGGCCACGCCGCCAACATCGTTGCGACCGTGTCGTGCACCGCCGGCACCGGACGGACTTGCAGAATCCTCAGGTCCGGCCCTTCGAAGGCGAACTCGATGTCGAGTGGCTCGCCCCAGATCTCCTCGAGTCGGAGCGCCGTCATGACCAACGTCTCGAGCTCGCGGTACTCGAGCGCCGGACGCAGCCGCTGATGGGCCAGGGTCGGCACGCGTCTGGTTTCTCCCGGCCGGTTCGGATCGGCCACGACCTGCTCTCGTTTGTCACCCACGACGTACTGGAATCGCAGAGTCCCTCCGACGTCGGTGCTCGCCTTGGCCACCACCACGTGGTCGACCTCGACGGTTCCCGCAACCACACCCTCACCCAGACCGAGGCCGACGTTGACAATCATCTCATCCGGCCTGCCGCTGGCAACGGCAGCCGTGTGCGCGACGCCCGAGACGCGGGACGACACCATACGCTGGACCACGACGCCGCCTCCCGGCAGCTCGTCGCGAGCGCCGTGGTGCCGACGGTGAGCGAGCGCGCGTTCGGTCCACAGCCCGGCCCAAGCGAGTCTCAGGCATCGGAGCACCTCATCCGCACCGACAACGCCGAGGAACGTGTCGAACTGACCGGCCCAGGCCGAGACCGTGCTGTCCTCCTCGAGGCCCGACGATCGCACGGCGAAAGCAATCACGCCGTCGGTTGCGCTCTCGGCACGACGCACGCTGGATCGAACAGACTCCTCGAGCTCGGCCGGAAGGCTCACCCGCTCCCACAGTTCTCGAATCGTCCGAGAAGCCGCAGCAGGATCCCGCTCGGCGACTACCAGGGCGGAGCGGATGTGCCGATCGAGGGTCTCGTTCGAATCACGCAGGCGAGTCGCCACCAGCTGCTGAAAGGCGTACCGGGTGACGACGAAGAAGAACGGCACGGCGCCGCCAAGGATCCGCAGCAGCTCTCCCAGAGCCGCCGCCTTGCCGCCGACCTCCGCAGCCGCGTCAATCCCAATCTCGGCGCCGTCGACGACCCAGTGCTCGCGACACGAGGACCTGACGCCGTCTTCGATGACCGACAGGCGGGCTCGAGCGGCAGCGATCTCGGCACCGGCCTCCGGCAACGGTCCGATGACGCCGTCGAGCACCGCCAACCGAGTGAGAGCCGACCGCACGACGACGGGATCCTCCCGAGCATCTCCGAGGGCGACCAGGGCCCGAGCCCGTTGCTGACTCAACCGCTCGTGAATCTCCGCATCGAGACGATTCAGATCCTCTTCGAGGCCGGTCGACGGCCCACGACCCGTCAGCTCCCGCGCCTCGGCCACTGCCGCCGCCAGCCGATGCACGGCGGCCCGGACGAGAAGAGGTTCGAACGGCGTTCGCACCCCGGCCACGAGCTCTCGGGCGACCGCCATCCGTTGGCTCAGCCGGCGCTCCAGTTCGGTGAGGCACCACTCAGTGGCTGCATGCACGAGCTCTGGCGACGGCGCCGCTGTTTGCAGCGACTGCAGCACGCGTCGGACCGCCGGACGGGCCGGGGCCCCCGCCGCCGCCGGAAGCTCGACGAGCAGCTCCCAGATCAGAAACCGGACCAGCGTCGGCGACGTGATGCGCTCGGCCAGGCGCTCGAGCTGGTGGACCGCCTTCAGGAGTCGACCGCGATGCGCGAGAACACCGACATCGTCGTGTGTCGTGGCGAGCAGGGCACCTCGGCTCTTGACCTCGCCGAGAGCCGCCCACGCGGTCCGGACCACGAGGTCGCGTCCGAGGAGCACAAGCCGATCCTGGTCGGCATCGACCTCCACGAGGTCGCCATCCAAGAGCTCCTCCTCAGAGACCCTGAGCCCCCGGTGACACACGACCTCCAAGCCTCCGACCTCGAGCGTCTCATCCCGGTAGGTCTCCCGGTGCAGGACCAGCGCGAGCTGGGTATCGTCTTCGTTTCGCCACGTTCCGTCAACGACCAGCGAAGGCCGACCGAGCTCGAGAGCAATCAGCCCAGCGTGGCTGAGCACACCGCCGCCGGTCGACACGATGGCCGCCGCGTGCTGCAGGTAGGGCGCGTCCTCGGGCGCGACCGACGGCGCGACCAGGACCGCACCATCCAACCCCTCCGGCTGACGACCGGCAATCCCCAACCGGACGGGGCCAGCGGCTCGTCCCGGCGCGGCGGCGATGCCCACCACCGCGCGCTCGTCCAACACCGGCACATTGGCCGAGCCCGGCGCTCCGGACCGGAGCTCGGCGACAAGGGCCGATCCATCCTCGATGGTCCCAGGCGCCACGACCGGGTAGGTGTCGCGGCGCAGGCGACGCTCCAGCTCCTCCGGGGCGATCTCACGCGCCAATCGCCATCGACCGTCGTCTTCGTCCCGCCGCTGCACAAACAGGCTCCCGTCGCAGACGATCGCGAGGCGGGTCGACCCACCCGGATCGCGCAGGACCACCACCGTGGCGCGGCCGGTTGACAGCCACAGCACCGCCTCCTCGACCGCACCACCCGCCACCGCACCGGTGGCCCTAAACCTGAGGTGTGGTTCGACCGGCCGGATCAGGCGGGCGGTGGCCAGCGCCCGATGAAGGCTCTCACCACCCTCGAGCAACCGTTCAGCGACGATGACCGCCTCATGCTGGCGACGCGCACGGTCCCGCGCGACCTGCCGCAGGCTTCCGCGGACGTTTTCGAGATACCCTGCGCGCACGGCGTCGCGAAGGGGCTCGAGGAGCGCCCGCTCGAAAGCGAGCTGGCCGGCGGTCCAGGGGCCGCCCCGAGGCCAGCGATCGACGGGGACCATGCCGCGCTCGGAAAGCGCCGCCCGCAATCGACCCAGAAGATCACCGGACGGCGCCGCCCCGAGAACGTCACGGTACTCACCGCGCCCATTCCACGCGATCTCGCGATCACCCGCTGGGTCGTGCTCCCGGTCAGCCAGCACCCGACGGCGGTCACCGGTGAGCACCCGAGAGACCGGCAGCACGCCCCACGTGCGCAAGCGCCGCGCCCACGCTCGCGCAATCTCGAGCCGGACCGGAGCTGGATAATCCAGGTTGCCGATCGTCCAGTCGAGATCCATGAGGTACGGCACCAGACACAGCACCTCCTCAACGCGCTCCACCAGCTGGCCAAGGTCGAGGGCACGCTCCTTGTCATACCGTGCGTGCAGCCGGACTCCATCCACCTCGAGATCGAGATCGAAGGCGTCGAATGCCGCACGAATGGCCGGGAGCTCCACATCCGGATGCTGGTCGATCTCGTACTGGCTGACCGCGAAGTACTCGAGGTCGAGCATGCCGCCCCGCAACGGCGGCGCCAGGTCGACGCGCAGGAAGGCCGGGTGGTTCCGGAAGTTGATGTAGGCCTGCACCTCGTTGCCATAGCAGAACGCCTCGACGTCGGGCAGTCGGTCCAGGCCATGCAGGAGCTGGCGCCCGAAAGCGGTAGCGACGAGCCGAACAACGAGCGGCAGGGAGAGGTCATCCTCCGACTCGAGATCAACGTAGCGCAGGCGGCGCGCGACGGTCATCGGCCGACCGGTCTGCCACACCGCGAGATCGACCGTGCGATCCGCACCCGAGGCCCCTCGAAACCGCCGAAACGCAGCTCTGAGGCCACGCTGGTGGAGCAGCCGCTTGAGGCCGTGTACGGTCGTCACCTCGTCGAGTCGAACGGGGTCCTCGAAGGCAAGGATGGCGTGGGCCACCGTCGCCGGCACCGGATCGTCGTCACCGATCTCGGCCAGCACTCGCTCGAGGGGCCTCGTCAACCGCTCGACCAGCTCAACCAGTCGCGTCGCGTCGTCATCGACACTGGCGAACAGCGACGTGAAGTCGTCGGCCAGGCTCTTCGTCATCGCCATCATTCGTCGGGCCCGAGCGCCACTGAGAGGCGCCATGGTCATGAGCTCGCCGAGCAGCTCCGCGTGGCACAGATTGCTGCGCCGGAATCGATCGACCGCCTGACGGTCGGGCATCGCCCCGGCGCCGGTCCGATCACCCGAACCGCGAGCGACCGCCAACCACCGCTCCCATCTTCTCGACAAACCCGGCACTCGATCCAGCAGCTCGGCCTCGGCATCGGTGACGATGAACGGCAAGCCGTGGTCGGCCGCCAGCCCGACGAAATGCTCCACCTCGATCCCGAACGCAACCCGATCCCAGCCGAGCTCGCCGAGCAGACGACCGAGCTCGGTCCGGCCAAGACGGGATTCCGCGCTCTGGAACGACTCAAGACACGGCGGCGGCTGCCGCGGTGTCAGTGCGACGATGTCGGCCACCGTTGCACGGGTGAAATCGAGGTAGGGAGCGAGCACCCGGTAGGCCCGGTCGCCCAACAGTCGACTGGCCAGCTCGGGATCGGCGGGGTTTCCGTCCCGGTCGAGCACCCGTGCCGCAAGGCGACGCAGCGTGTCCGGCCGGTTCGACTCGAGAAGCTCGGATCGGTCCTCAACGAGTCGCGCCATCCGATCGAGGAGCGCCGGGTCGCGGCCTCGAGGATCGCCCTCGAGCGCGACCGCCAGTGCGAGCACGACGTCCTCGGACACGTCGCGAGTCAGCCTGTCGAGCGCCACGTCGACGACCTTCGCCCGTAACGGAGCCGCACGTGCCCCGAGCAATCGAGGAAACAAGCCGACGAGCACCTCGTCGTCTGCGATCCTGTCGATCAGCGCGAGCACCGGCGCCGCGACCGCCTCGCTGCGGGCGCCGGCCACCGCGTCGGCGAGCCGTTCAAGCGGCTCGATAAGCCCGTCGGTGCAGCTTGGCGCCGCGGTCTCGAACTCGGCACAGGCGGCGGCGACCACGTCAGTGCGCCCGGCGAAGACCGCCAGCTGACGCTCGACCGCAGCACAGGCGGTCATCAGTCGATGACCGGCCTCACTGATCGGTACATCCCGGGTCGTCTCCTGGACGCCCATCCGGCCGCTCCCCGGCGCCACAGCGGACACCCGACCGTTTCGACTCGGGGCCACGGCGCCCGGTCTCGAGATCAATGTAATGCCGGAAACCGACTGACACCACACCTGACGTGCGCCGTTCCGTACCGGTATGACCACCGACATCCGACTCCCTCGGGTCTGGGTCGAGAACGCCGGCCGCCCACGGTATCAGTCCACTCGCGCCTTCTACCTCGCCTGCGGCTACTACGTGGCAGCGAAGCTCGAGGATTTCTACAGCCCCGGAGACGACAAGGTCATCTTCGTCAAGGTGCTCGGCAAACCGGCACGGTGATCTGCGACAATTGCTCCGCATCGAATTCCCGAGGTGTTGGAGGCGCACGATGAGTCACGACCGAAACGGCAACGTTGCAGCGGCCGGTCTCCTGGTGGCGATCGGGATCGCCGTCGGCGGGTACTTCGTCGGCCACGGACTGTTGGAGGCGCGTTCCAGCGACCGTTACGTCACCGTACGCGGCCTGGCCGAGCGCGAGGTCCCAGCCAACCTCGTCGTCTGGCCGATCACCTGCGCGGTGACCGCCGACGACCTGGCGACCTTGCAGCGCCGCAACGAGGAGAGCGTCGCCAAGATCCGCGACTTTCTGGCGGACGACTTCTCCGACGACGAGATCAGCTCGTCCGAGCCCCGCATCACCGATCGCCAGGCCCAGGGCGTCGTCAACCAGGGCGGCCGCCTGGAGCGGTATGTCGCTCAGACCACCGTCACCGTGCGCTCGACCCGCATCGACGCCGTGCAGGCCGCCATGGTCCGCACGGGCGAGCTCGTCGGGCAGAGCGTTGCGCTGGTCCGCAACTACGACGCGTCCACCGAGTACTTCTTCACCGGCCTCGAGGAGGTCAAGCCCGAGATGATCGCCGAGGCGACCCGCGACGCCCGTCGGGCGGCCGAGCAGTTCGCCGAGGACTCGGGCGCCCGGGTCGGTGGAATCCGCAACGCGCAGCAGGGCTACTTCTCGATCCAGGACCGCGACCGGTTCTCGCCCGAGCACAAGAACATCCGCGTCGTCACCACCGTGCAGTTCTTCCTGATCGACGACTGAGCCCATGCCGGTTGCGCCGGCGGGAGTGCGGGCTCGGTGGCGTTACCTCGCGACCAGCTCGACACGTCGGTTCAGGGCCCGCCCGGCCTCGGTGTCGTTGGATCCGATCGGCGCGAGCGGACCGACCCCACGCGCCGTCAGGCGATCGCGCGAGATGCCGTGCTGGGTCACCAACGCCTCGACGACCGCGGCCGCGCGCCGTTGCGACAGATCGAGGTTGTGCTCGAGGGAGCCGGTCATGTCGGTGTGGCCGACGACGTAGGCGGTGAGGTCTGGGTTCTCGTCGAACAGCTTCGCAATCTCGTTCAATGCGGCAGTGGACTCGGGCGTGATCACCGCCGTGTCGGTGTCGAAGAAGATGCCCTGCAGGACGGCGTGTCCCGACGTGTCGAGATCGCCGAGCAGCGCCGCCGCGTCCGCGACGACCTGCTGAGCCATCGTCTGCTTCTCGATGATGTCGAGGCGGTAGGCCCGCTTGCCGTACGGCAGCACCTCGATCCAGACCTCGCGATCGTCGACCACGACCTTCATCGACGCGGAGTACCGGCCCTCGTACAGCACCTCGCCGCCGATCTTCTCGACCGCGTTGACGTAGTTCCGGATCATCTCGAGGCCGGACATTTCGGGAGCGCTGTCGGGTCGGCGGTAGGACACCGAGATGAAGTGGCCTTCGACCGCGATCTTCCCATCCTTCGTCGTGAACTGGTGGCTCGAGAACGACTCATCCTTGCAGCCGTCGATGAAGAAGCCATCCAACCTCGTCAGGAGCGGGTAGTCCTCGCAGCCCTCGCGATCCTCCTGAGCCGCGCCGATCGGCGCAAGCAGCAAGACCGCCACCGTTCCAATCAGGATTCGACCCGCGCAGCGACCCATGTCGAGCCTCCTCTCCGTCGGATGTCGTCCGGCGTGTTCCGGCCGAATCTACCACGGACCCGGCGACCCTTCGGAGATGGTCGACAACAGGACGGAACCGGCCGTCCGGAGGCGAAAACGAGTAGAATCGGCCAGAACGCGTCGGCGGAGTGAGAGCTGCCGCCGGCGGACGCCGCCCGAGGAGGCACGATGACCAACTCCAGCTGCGCGACCTGCGCCTTTCGCGCCAGGTACGATGGCAATCCCCGCTCGCTGTTGGGACGCGTGTGGCGTTGGCACGCCAACTTCTGCCCCGGCTGGAAGGGCTACATGACGTCCCTGCCCGACGACGAGAAGAGGGCACTCATCGAGAGGTACGACTTCCCGAAGGGCACCTTCGACTGATCGCGCCGAGCGCCGACTTGACATGAGCTCATTTTTGGTTATATTGCCAAATGATGGAGAGACCACGGCGGCTCGCGGGTGAGGCCAAAGCGCACATGGAGGCACGCGCGAAGGTGATGAAGGCGTTGGCCCACCCGAGCCGGTTGTTCATCGTGGACGAGCTGTCGCGGGGCGAGCGCTGCGTGTGCGAGCTGACCGAGATGATCGGCGCCGACGTCTCGACGGTGTCCAAGCACCTGGCACTGCTCAAACAGTCCGGCGTCGTGCTCGACGAGCGTCGAGGTCAGCAGGTCTTCTACCGCCTGCGCGTGCCGTGCATTCTCAACTTCTTCGGCTGCGTGGAGGCAGTGCTCGAGGAGGTCGGTCGGACGGTCGGGGCAGCCCCGTGAGCGGCATTTTTTTGACACATATTTGGCGAGTTAGCCAAGTCTTATCCACAACGACGGCGAGGCGTCATGATTGACTGGAAGACAGAGTGGCGGCCACTTGCCTGGATGACCGCCGTGTTCGCAGTGCTCTTCTGGTTGCCGATCGGCTGGCCCCGATTCGACGGCGCGGTCACCGAGGCCCTGGCCCTGACAAAGTGGTACGCCCGCGAGCACGTGCTGCTCTGCCTGGTGCCCGCGTTCTTCATTGCCGGCGCGATCGCCAGCTTCATCAGCCAGGCATCGGTGATGAAGTACCTGGGACCGCGAGCTCCGAAGGTCGTGGCCTATGGTGTGGCCTCCGTGAGCGGCACCATCCTCGCCGTGTGCTCCTGCACCGTGCTGCCACTGTTCGCCGGCATCTACCAGATGGGGGCGGGCCTCGGCCCCGCGACCGCTTTTCTCTACTCCGGCCCAGCGATCAATGTACTCGCCATCGTACTGACGGCGAGTGTCCTGGGGGCCACGCTCGGAGCGGCGCGGGCGATCGGCGCGGTGCTTTTCGCGGTCGTGGTCGGGGCCCTGATGGCGGTGATCTTCAGGCGCTCCGAGCAGGATCGTGTGAGTGCCGCCATGGCCCTGCCCGAACCGGACGGGGTGCGGCCGCTCGGCCAGGTCGCGGCGTTCTTCACCGCCCAGATCGCGATCTTGGTGTTCGCCAACTGGGCGCGACCCGACGATCCGACCGGGATCTGGTTCGCCATCTGGCGGGCCAAGTGGTGGCTCACCTCGGCTGGCGGGGTGACGCTGGCGGTGGTACTCGTCCGCTGGTACGCCCTCGCGGCGTGGAAGGCTGCCGCCATCGCGCTCCCGACCGCGGTGCTGGCACTGGTGCGGCCGGAGCATCCGGTGCTGGCTTTCACAGCCGCCGTGATCGGCCTGTCGCTGGTCACCGCTCGCGATCACGGTGAGCTGGGAGCATGGTTCGCGTCGAGCTGGGGCTACGCCAAACAGATCCTGCCGCTTCTGCTCGGCGGTGTATTGGTGGCCGGCCTGCTGCTCGGTCGGCCCGGCAACGAGGGCCTGATCCCGTCGGGTTGGGTCGAGGCAGCGGTCGGCGGCAACGGGTTCGGTGCAACCCTGTTCGCCTCGGCGGCGGGCGCCCTCATGTA
>JASFPU010000083.1:0-9246 GCA_050115855.1 Holophagae bacterium | reverse complement strand
GCCGAGGAGTTCCGGGACCGGATCATTCACTACCTACGGTACGCCTGCGGGTTGGAGCTGCGACACGCCCGAGCTGCGGACCACCTCGCGGCCCTCGAGCTCGCAGTCCGGGAGACGCTGATCGACCGAGAGATCCTGACCCGACGGACCTACGACGAGGTTGAGCCGAAAACCGTCCACTACCTGTCGCTGGAGTACCTGCTCGGGCGTCTGCTGCTCAACAACCTGATCTCGACGGAGCTGCTCGATGTCGCCCGTGAGGCAATGCAGATGATCGGGCTCAACCTCGACACCGTGCTCGAGGAGGAGCCGGACCCGGGTCTCGGCAACGGCGGTCTCGGGCGTCTGGCCGCCTGCTTCCTCGACTCGTTGGCGACCCTCGACTACCCGGCGTACGGCTACGGTCTGCGCTACGACTACGGGATGTTCCGACAGGCGTTCGAGAACGGCTGGCAGATCGAGCACGCGGACACCTGGCTGCAGCGCGGCTTCAGGTGGGAGATCCGGCGCGACGATCTGCGCGTGCCGGTCCGCTTCGGCGGCCGGATCGCATGGGACGACATCGGCGACGGCAGACACCGCCCGAGCTGGGCGGACTGGCGGACCGCCTACGGCGTACCGTACGACGTCCTGGTCGCGGGCTTTCGCACCAACACGGTGAGCATCCTCCGTCTGTGGGATGCTCAGGCCGCCTCCGAGTTCGACTTCCACATCTTCTCCCAGGGCAACTACGTCCGGGCGGTTGCCGGTCGGGAGCGGATCGAGGCGCTCAATCGCGTGCTGTACCCCGCCGATGACGTCGAGGCCGGTCGTCAGCTGCGCCTGTCCCAGGAGTACTTCCTGGTCGCCTGTGCGGTCAGGGACGTCGTCAGCCGGTTCCGGCGGCGTCACGGCGAGGCGTGGGAGCTGTTTCCCGACAAGATGGTGTTCCAGCTCAACGACACCCACCCGGCACTGACCGTCGCGGAGCTCATGCGCTACCTGGTCGACGAGGCCGAGGTGCCGTGGTCGACGGCGTGGGAGCTGACCCGGGCGAGCTGCAACTACACCAACCACACCTTGCTGCCCGAGGCGCTCGAGACCTGGCCGGTGTCGCTCATGGAGCCGCTCATCCCACGCCACGTCCAGATCATCTACGAGATCAACCGGCGCTTCATGGAGGGGGTCAAGGTTCGGGGCACGGTCGACGCCGACGCGCTCAAGCGCATGTCGATCCTGCAGGAGAACGGAGACAAGAAATTCCGGATGGCCAATCTGGCGATCGTCGGCTCGAGCAAGGTCAACGGCGTCGCCAAGCTCCACACCGAGCTGCTGCGGACGCGTGTAGTGCGGGACTTCGCCGACCTGTGGCCCGAGCGGTTTCTGGCGATCACCAACGGCGTCACACCGCGGCGTTGGCTGCGGTCCTGCAACCCGAGGCTGTCGATGCTGATCACCGAACGAATCGGTGGCGGGTGGGCCAAGGACCTGGACCGGATTGCCGAGCTCGCCGACTTCGCCGACGACGAGAGCTTCCAGGACGAGTTCCTCGCCGTCAAGCGGGCGAACAAGCGCGATCTCGTCGTCGAACTTCACCATTTGTGCGGCGTGGATTTCGACGTGGACACCCTGTTCGACGTGCAGGTCAAGCGCCTGCACGAGTACAAGCGGCAGCTGCTGAACGTCATGCACATCGTCGCGCTGTACCACCGGATCAAGGCCGATCCGACGATCGACCTGGTGCCCCGGAGCTTCATCTTCGGCGCCAAGGCACCGCCGTCGTACCACATGGCCAAGCTCATCATCCGGCTGATCAACGGCGTCGCTGACGTCGTCAATGCCGATCCGGATGTGGCGGGCAGGCTGCGGATCGCCTTCCCACCCGACTACCGGGTCACGTTGGCCGAGCGCATCATCCCCGCCGCCGATCTCTCCGAACAGATCTCGACCGCCGGCATGGAGGCGTCGGGCACGGGCAACATGAAGCTCGCGCTCAACGGTGCCCTGACCATCGGCACCCTCGACGGCGCCAACATCGAGATCCGGGACGCCGTGGGAGAGGACAACATCTTCATCTTCGGCCTGACGGCCGAGGAGGTCGAGGACCTCCACACCGGCGGCCAGTACCGACCATGGCAGCTGTACGGCGCCGACCCCGAGCTCGCCGCGGTGATCGACGCCCTGCAAAAAGGCGACTTCGTCGGCGCCGACCGCGACGCCGTGCGCGACGTGTGGTCGGCGCTCATGGAGCACGGCGACCGCTACATGCTGCTCGCTGATTTCCGATCGTATGTCGAGACCCAGGAGCGCGCCGCGGCGATGTACCGCGATCGGCGGGCCTGGGCCCGAGCCGCGATTCTCAACGTCGCAGCGATGGGCTACTTCTCGTCCGATCGGGCCATCCTCGAGTACGCGGAGAAGGTCTGGGGACTGGAATCGGTCGCCGTGACGACGCAGGACGGCAGCTAGTCCGGGCGTCAGCCGCGCTCACCGGGCGGGGTGGTCCGGAGTCGGATCGACCGGCCGCCGCATGGTGACGAACTCTTCGGCCGCTGTCGGGTGGATGCCGACCGTCGCGTCGAGCTGATGTTTGGTGGCGCCGGCCTCGAGTGCCACCGCGAACCCCTGGACGATCTCAGCGGCGTCGGCGCCGACCATGTGCACACCGAGCACGCGATCGGTCTCCCGGTCGACCACGAGCTTCATCATCGTGTGCTCCTCGCGGCCCGACAACGTGTGGGCCAGCGGCCGGAAGGTCGATCGGTAGATGTCGACGGCGTGTCCCGCCGCCCGCGCCTCGTCTTCGCGTAGACCGACGGTCGCCGCCGGTGGCTGTGAGAAGACGGCGGTCGGGATGTTGGCGTAGTCCACGGCGGTGGGGTTGCCGTCGAGGGTCTCCACCAACGCCATGGCCTCGGCGATCGCGACCGGCGTCAGGGCCATGCGATCGGTGCAGTCACCGATCGCCCACACGCCGTCGACCGACGTCGCGGACAGCTGGTCGACGACGACGGCGCCGTTCGGGTCGAGGTCGACGCCGACCTCCTCGAGACCGAGGTTCGAGGTGCAGGGAACTCTGCCGGTCGCCCACAGGACCAGGTCGGCGGTGAATGACTCGCCGTCGCGGCCGGCCACCATCACACCGCCGTCGACGGCTTCGAGCCGATCGATGTCCACGTTGAACCGCAGTCCGATACCGCGACGGGTCATCTCGGTCGCGAGCGACGCGCGGATGTCGTTGTCGAAGCCGCGCAGGAAGAGCGGCCCCCGGTAGATCAGCGTCACCTCGACGCCGAGGCCGGCGAAGATCCCAGCGAACTCCGCCGCGATGTACCCGCCGCCGACGATCGCCAGCCGTCGCGGCAGCTCGGTGAGTGAGAAGACCGCGTCGGACACCACGCCGAACCCGGCGCCCGGGACGTCGGGAACGAACGGCCGGCCGCCGGTGGCGAGGACCAGATTGTCGGCTTCCAGGGACCGGTCGCCGACCGTGACGCGACGGGCGGACTCGAGCCGTGCCCGGCCGTCGATCACGTCGACGCCGGTCCGCTCGAGCAGGCGCTGGTAGACGCCGTTGAGACGGCGAATCTCGGCGTCCTGAGCGGCGATGAATCGCTGCCAGTCGAACTCCGCTCCCGACACCTGCCAGCCGAATCCCGCGGCGTCGGTGACGGCGCCGGCGAACTCCGACGCGTACACCATGAGCTTCTTGGGGACGCACCCGACGTTGACGCAGGTTCCGCCGAGCCGATCGGCTTCGATGATGGCGACCCGGGCACCGCGGGTCGCCGCCATTCTGGCCGCGCGAACGCCGGCCGAGCCGCCGCCGATGACGACCAGGTCGTAGCTGTCACCGGTCATGGTCGGGCCCCGCGCCGGTCCCGGGTCGTCGTCACTCCTTCGTCGCCTGCAGGTTGATCGTGATCTCGACGTCGTCGCCGAGCACGACGCCGCCCGCCTCGAGAGCCTTGTTCCACTGGATGTCGTAGTCGGTGCGATCGAGTGTGGTTTCGATGGCGAACCCGGCTTTGGTGTTCCCCCACGGATCGGTCATCTCGCCCAGGTAGGTGACCGGCAGGGTGACCGCCTTCGAGACACCCCTCATGGTGAGGATGCCGGTGACGTCGAACGTCGCCTCACCGCTCCGCTCGATCTTGGTGCTCCTGAAGGTGATCGTCGGATGGGCCTCGACGTGGAAGAAGTCCTGCGATCGGAGGTGCGTGTCGCGGTCGTCGTTGCCGGTGTCGATGCTCGCCGCGTCGATGGTGAAGTTCACCGACGAACGCTCGAGGTTGTCGAAGTCGGTGACGATGGTTCCTTCGAAGCTCGAGAACTCACCGGGCACCTTGGTGATCAGGTGTCGGATTTTGAAGCTGACGTCGGAGTGGACCGGGTCGATGGTGTAGGTGGCCGCGCCGGCGACGCCGGTGGAGGCCAGGATACCGAGGCAGATGGCGATGACGGTTCGTTTCATGGGAAGTCTCCTTTTCGCTGCGCTGTTGTTTCTTCGGGTCGCACCTTGATGAAACTGCGGCCCACCGCCGACCATTCCAGGTTCCGTCGTCGTCGTCACGACCGATGGCGGGTGTTCAGTCCGACCCCGGGGTCCGATGTCAACCTGGCCGGAAGAACTGCCAGATGGGCGCGTCGGCTCCGAACGGTCGTCGGTCGGGCCCGATCATGGGAGGTGTTCGGTGAGGGCGAGATGGCAGGAGAATTGCTAGGGTAGCGATGTGCGTGACGATCGCAAAGTCTTCCGACGCGCCGTCGGTGTGTCGCTGCTGCTGCACCTGTTGCTGCTGTTGCTGATCGTTCCCCGCGTGCGCGACGCATGGTCGAGCTCGACGGCGACGCCGCTGTTCGCCGTCGACGACGCCAGACAGACCGACCAGCCGCCGCTCGAGTTCGAGTTCGTCGACCTCGCCGATGAGCGCGAGGAGACGCCGGACGACCCGAATGCACCGCTGTCCGACCTCGACCGCCGCGCGCACGGCGGCGAGGGCGCAGCCGCGGAGCGGCCGAGCAGCCAGGGGAACACGTCCCAGCTGGTCCAGGCACAGGGAGGTGATGTGTTCAACCGGGGGGCTCCGCCGACCACCGCCGGGGAGCAGCCGCGGCAGGTTCCGCCGCCGCGCCAGGAGCCGGAGCCGGTCGAGCGTCCGAGCGATCGGCAGCCCGCCGAGGCGCAGCCGGAGGGCGCGGGCGAGCCGGCGGAGGAGCCGTCGGAGACGAGTCAACAACCGGCAGTGCCATTGCCGCCGCCCGGCGTCTGGGCGCTGCCGCCGTCCGAAGGCGGGATCGCCGAGAATCCCGACCGAGAGGGCGGCTTCGTCGACACCGGTGCGATCTCGTTCGACACCCAGTGGTACGACTGGGGGCCGTACGCCAAGTCCATGCTCGCCAAGGTCCGACGACACTGGCAGATTCCGCCGCTCGTGCGGTTCGGCGTCAAGGGCGTGGTCAGGGTCCGGTTCTACATCGAGCCCGATGGCACGATCACCGGTGTGAGAATCGTCGACGAGAGCGGCAAGCCACCTCTCGACTTCGCTGCGCGCGATGCCATTATCGACTGCATCAACTTCGATCCGCTGCCGGCCGGGCTGGGCGTCAACGGACCGGAGGGGGTGTCCATCACCTTCTTCTACAATATGTCTCCCCGGGAACGGGGACGGTAGCTCAGCTGAACGGAGACGCTCGTGCTCGACCTCATCCAAAGCGGAATCGACATCTACCGCTCCGGCGGACCGGTCATGTATCCACTCGGCATGCTGTCGGTCGTCGCCCTCGCCATCATCCTCGAGCGGCTGTGGGTGCTGCGGCGGTCCAATTACCTCGAACCGGGCACCGTGAACACGCTGTCGGCGCTGCTCGGCGGCCGCGAGTACAAAGCGGCCTCGGACTACTGTCGTCGGCATCCGGGCCCGTTCACCGAGCTCGTGACGACCCTGGTGGAAAACCGATTCGCGCCGTACGACGAGCTCAAGGAGATTCTCGAGGACACCGGACGACGGCAGCTCTTGAGCCTGCAACGGGGTCTGCCGGCGCTGGCGACCATCGTCGGCGGCGCGCCGCTGCTCGGCTTGCTCGGGACGGTGCTCGGCATGATCGCCATCTTCAAGGCGGTCGCCACCGGCGGTACCGGCATCACGGAGCAGCTCGCGACCGGCATCTCGCAGGCGCTGATCACCACCGCGACCGGGCTCATCATCGCCATTCCGGCGCTGTTCACCCACAGCTATCTCGAGGCTCGGGCGGTGTCCATCCTGGCTGACATCGAGTCCCAGATGATGGACTTCCTGCACCTGGTGCGACGGCCCGACGTTGCCGACGACGAGGCGGGGGAGCGCGACTGATGCGACTGGTCAACCTCGGCGGCCGTCGCCGCCCCGATGTCCAGATGTCGCCGCTCATCGATGTCGTGTTCCTGCTGCTCATCTTTTACGCGGTCACGACCCAGTTCGTCAGCGATGAGCGCCTCAAGCTCAAGCTGCCCGAAGCCAAGACGGCCGAGTCCGAAGGGGTCGGACGCGAGGAGGCGCCTCCCGAGGTCAAGGTCGCGGCCGACGGAACGGTGTGGATCAACGACGTCATTGTGCCGGACGACGAGCTCGAGGCGAGGATGAAGGAGCTCGTCGAACGTGCGCCGGACAAGGCGGTCATCCTCAAAGGCGATCGCGACGCCGACTACGGAGTCGTGGTCAAGGTGCTCGACACCGCGCGTGCGGTCGGTGCCAACATGATCCAGATGTCGGCGGAACGGCCCGCAGAGCCTCGAGAGTGACACCGGTTCCGAGGAATGACGGGGCGTCGACGCCCCGTCATTCCTCGGAAATCAAGGCCGGTTCGAGCAGCGATCGTACAGCTCCCTGAAGCACGATCGGATGTCGCCACGGTGGCGCCGGAAGAGGTCGCCGATGTCAACCGATGCGGCGGTGGCGGGGTCGAGCTCCCGGACGAGCCGTCGAAGCAGCTCGGGGGTGGTGACACACGTGTGGATGGTCGGGAGCCGACCGGTGCGGTGACTGGTGGTGACGACGGCGCCGGCGTGGCGGATCCGCCGGAGGAGACGCCACCAGTCGATCGGTCCGAGCCGCTCGGCACCGTCGATCAGGAGTGTGTGGTGTGCCTCGACCGGAGTCGGCAGCGCCGCGACCGCGGTCCGCAGCGCGTGCCGGGTCGCGGCGTCGAGCCGGACGCGCACCGGCTCACCCGCCAGGCGCGAGGCGAGGGTGTCCAGGAGCGTCGTCTTGCCGCTGCCGTGCGGGCCGACGACGGCGCCGCGGCCGCCGTGACGGGCGAGCCGCTCGACGATCATCGTCAGGTCGCCGTGGCCGAAGCGGTAGGCCAGCCCGTCGATGCGGGAGCTGGCGAAAGGGTTGTCGGCCGGCCGCACGGTCAGCGCCGACGTCGGCCGATCTGGAGCGAGAGCCCCTCCGGCTCTCGGCCGAGCCCGGTCAGGTGGACCTCGACGGGAGTCGGAGCGACGACCAGATCGACACGTTCAGTGTCACCACTCGGAAAGGCGACCAGCTCGAGTGCCCACGCGAGGCTGATGAGGGTCCCGGAGAACGAGTAGGGACCGAGCGGAAGGCGGAACGAGAAGGCGCGCTCGCCGATCAGGTCGGCGGCCTCGGCGTGGACGCTGTCGACGATCTCGACGTCCTCGGTGCCCTTGCCGGCGGTGTGCCAGAACAGCCGGAGCTCGACCGAGTCCGCGGGCGCGTCGAGGCGCCAGATCACTCGTCCTGACAACGTGTCGCCGGGCAGATACCAGTGCCGGTCGTCGTCGAGGTCGATACGCATGAAGGTCACGGCAACAGCCGATCGCGGGTCATGGGACGGACCTCGATCTGGAAGCTCTCGTCGACGTCAGGCCAACGCGGAATGTCACCGTGGACGGACAGCGACCAGATCACGGCGTTGTTGGCCGACGCGAAGCTGTGCATGGTGTCGTCCGGGATCACGATCTCGGCCACACCCCGAGGCGGTATCGTTCCGGTCGGCGTGTCCGCGAGCTCGAACGACGCGAACGCCTCACGGTCGGTGACCGTGTCGGTGCCGCGCCGGTAGGTCGCGCTCTCGTACCCTTCGAGGACGATCGCCAGATGGGTCATGCGTGCAGCGCGGCCGGCGAACCGCCACTCGACCCGCAGCCGCTCGCCGAGCCGTGGCGCTGCCGGTGTGATGGTCAGCCTCGGCCGGGGGTTGAACGTGGCCAGCGCGGTGTAAAAGAACCCGACGATCAGCGCGAGACCGACCACGACGAAGGGTGTCAGGAAGATCGTCAGGAACCAGCTGGGATGGCCACTGCGGAACGCCGCGACCGCCTGCCAGACGAAGATCGCGACGATGCCGTTCCAGAATGCGGCGATGAGCAGCATCCCGACGACCCGTGCGACCGGGCCGGTCGCAGGCTCGAGCTCGCGGGATACGGCGGGAGGCCCTGTCGCGACTCCGGACGGGGGAGTGGAAGAGAGGCCGCGCACCGAGTCGCTGCGCCGCCGGCGGCGTGCGACGTGTACCACCAGCGCGAGCCCGACGAGCAGGAACACCAGTGGGAACAGCCCGACCAGGTAGACCGGTCGCAGTCGGCGGTCGAGAACCGACCGTCCGGGATTGTCGAGATCGACGAAGCAGGAGATCTCGGCGCCTGCCGGGTACCGCTCGACAGTCGCCCGCGCGGCCTCGGCGTCGGACGAGTGCATCGGTGAGAAGCTCCGGCGGTTGGAGCGCCAGACCCGGCCGGCCGCCGAGTACTCGTAGAGCACGTCAGCGCGGTACGAGGTGCCGTCGTCGGTGCGCCACGACCTGACGGCGGACGCGACCACCGTCGCGGGCACCTCGACCCAGGTCCGGGCCGCTGCAAGTCGGCCTGCCGGAACCACGAGCAGGAAGACGGAGAGGAACAGCGTCGCGACGATGCGACCACTCCCCGATCGGCAGCCGCCGTGCGTACCGTCCGTCTGCCCCGTCGCCGAACCGTCCTGGTGGTTCACCGCTCCCAGTGTAGATGAGTTCGGTCTACTCCTCGGCGTGATCGACCCCGGCGTGCATCAGGGTCGAGACGTGGTCGTCGGCCAGGCTGTAGTAGACCATCCGACCGTCGCGGCGGGCGTGGACCAGATCGCGGTCGCGCAGCAGGCGGAGCTGATGGCTGACCGCCGATACCGAGAGATCGGCGATGACCGCCAGATCGCAGACGCAGAGCTCGTCGATCACCATGAGTGCGTGGAGGATCTTCAGGCGGGTCGGGTCGGCCAGCGCAGA
>JASFPU010000082.1:0-9249 GCA_050115855.1 Holophagae bacterium | reverse complement strand
AGCTCGGCCAGGTGACCGCGGTCGAAGTTGGTGGTGCCGAGGCAGCGGATCGCGCCTACGTCGACCAGCTCCGCGAGCCAGCCCGCCACGTCGAGCAGGCCCGGCTGCTCCCAGTCCCACCAGTGGAACTGGACGAGGTCGAGGCGCTCGACTCCGAGCCGGCGAAGGGAGCCCTCGATGGCTGTGCGCACGTTCCGTCTGGTCAGCGACGCCAGCGAGGACCGGTCGGGGACGTACTTGGTGTGGATCTGGACCGCCGCCGGGTCGCCGAGGTCGCGCACCAGCTCGCCGAGCCGCTCCTCGACGCCGAGGTAGATGTCGGCGCAGTCGAAGGTCGTCAGGCCGGCGTCGATCAACCGGCGGAGAAACCGAACCGCCTCACGCCTTTCGACGGCCCGCGCGCCGTGGCCCTCGGACAGCTGCCAGAGGCCGTTGACCACGCGGCACACCGAGTAGCCCGGGGCGAGCTCGACCCGCTCGACGGCGCCGCTCACTCGGCCTCACCGGGGCTGCCGGGCATCGGCACGCAGGTGACGTCGTCGTGCCGAAAGGTCCGGCGGCGGGTGCGGACGATCCGGAAACGCGCGCCGCAGTTGGGGTCGGGGCAGGCGACCTCGGCGTCGGTGGTCATCCAGTCGGCGGCCGCGGTGTCGCGCTGCTTGGCGGGCAGCAGCGGCAGCACGGCGGCGAGGGCGTAGACGGAGAAGCTCTGGCCCTGCGGCAGCGTCAGGTTCTCGCCGGACAGCTCGAAGTAATCGCCAGCCTTGTGATTGCAGACCATGGGCCGGTCGCCGGCCACGACCTCCACCCGGAGGTCCCAGAGGGTGAACTCGTCGTCGGTCTCGACCATGGCGCCCTCCTTCCCGGAGGTCATTCTACGCGGCGAGCGCTCTGCTATGGTGAGTCGCCTTGAGCGAGCTCGATCCGCAACCCGAGGTGCTGCGCTTCCGAGGCGGGGTCGTCGGGGCCCTCGCCCCGTTCGCCCTCTTTCTGGTCGGCGTCGCCTGGCTCGGCCTGTCCGGAGCGCCCGACGAGCGCGGCTTCTGGCCGATCCTCACCGCCGCACTGGCGCTCGCCATGCTGCTCGCCGTCGACCGCTCGCGGTGGGCTGACACCGTCATCGACGGCATGAGCCGGCCGATCGTGCTGCTGATGATCCTCGCCTGGCTGCTGGCCGGCGTCCTGGCGAGCCTGATCAACGCCAGCGGCTTCGTCGGCGCACTGGTGGCGGCCGCAGAGGCGGCGGGCGTCCACGGCGGCGGCTTCGCCGCGGCGTCGTTCCTGGTCTGCTGCCTGGTGTCCACGGCGACCGGCACCAGCCTCGGCACCATGATTCTGTGCGCGCCATTGCTCTACCCGGCGGCGGCCGGGCTCGGCGCCGACCCGGTCGTGCTCATGGGCGCCGTGATCGGCGGCGCCACCTTCGGCGACAACATCTCGCCGGTGTCGGACACCACCATCGCGTCGGCCTCGACCCAGGGCGCCGACATCGGCGGGGTCGTCCGGAGCCGCCTCAAGTACGCCGTCCCGGCCGCGGTCGTCGCGCTGGCGGCCTACAGCATCCTCGGCGGCGGCGCCGACGTCGGCTCGGAGACGTCGATCGCGTCGGGAAACCTCCGGGCCCTGGCCATGGCCCTGGCGCCGGCCGTGGTGATCGCCCTCCTGGTGGCGAAACGCCCCCTCCTCGAGGGCCTGCTCACCGGAATCCTGGCCGCGGCCGGGATCGGCCTCGCGCTCGGGTTGATCCGGCTCGACCAGCTGATCTTCATCGACCTCGAAGCGTTCTCGGCCCGGGGCCTCCTGATCGACGGCATGGAGCGGGGCATCGGGATCTCGATCTTCACCATCCTGCTCGCGGGTCTGGTGGCGGGGGTCGAGGCGTCGGGGGTGCTGGCCAGGATCGTCGACGGCACGACCGACCGAATCCGCTCGGCGCGCGGCGCCGAGGCCTGGATGTTCTCCACCACGTCCGCGGCTGTCCTGCTCACCACGCACTCCGTGGTCGCCCTGCTGACGGTCGGCGAGTACGCGCGCGAGATCGGCGCGCGCTTCGGCGTCGGCCGCTACCGGCGGGCCAACGTCCTCGACCTCACCGTCTGCATCTACCCGTTCATCGTGCCCTACTGCATCCCCACGGTGCTCGCCTCGAGCACCACCAGGTCCGGGCTCGACGCCGGCCTGCCCCACCTCGGTCCGCTCCAGATCGGGCTCGCCAACTTCCACTCCTGGGCCCTGCTGCTGGTGACTCTCGTCGCCATCGTCACCGGCTATGGGCGTTCCGGGGGTGGTGACGGCACGCCCGACACCTGATTCACGGCACCGTTGAATCCGATATTGCAGAAAACCAGCGGGGCATCACGTGCGGCATCTCCGAGTCGACTTCCGCACCCGCTCGTGTAGCCTGTTGCGGTGACGTCCGACCAGCGCGACGACGACGCACACCGCGAGGCGCCGCGGGGCAAACGGCTGGCGATTCTCTCGCTGGCGGCCCTCGGGGTGGTGTACGGCGACATCGGCACCAGCCCGCTGTATGCGATTCGGGAGTGCTTCCACGGCACCTACGCCATCGAGACCACCCGCGCCAACATCCTCGGGGTCCTGTCGCTCGTGTTCTGGGCGCTGCTGATCGTGGTCACGCTCAAGTACCTGACGTACATCCTCCGAGCCGACAACCGGGGCGAGGGCGGCATCATCGCACTGACCGCCCTCATCAATCCGGAACGACGCAGCCGCTCGGGACGGATTCTGCTGCTCGGGGCCCTCGGTCTGTTCGGCGCGTCGCTGCTCTACGGCGACGGCATGATCACGCCGGCGATCTCGGTGCTGAGCGCGATCGAGGGCCTCGAGGTCGCGACGCCTGTCTTCTCGTCCTCCGTCATCCCGATCACGGTCGTCATTCTGGTGGCGCTGTTCGCCGTGCAGCGCTTCGGCACCGGGAAGGTCGGCGCCGCGTTCGGTCCGGTCACCATGGTGTGGTTCGGCCTGCTGGCGGTTCTGGGAGTGCGGAGCCTGGTTGCCAGCCCGGAGGTCCTGACCGCGATCAACCCCCTGCACGCGGCGGACTTCCTGCTCCGGAACGGAACGGTGGGCTTCCTCACCCTCGGAGCGGTGTTCCTCGTCGTCACCGGCTCCGAGGCGCTGTACGCCGACCTCGGGCACTTCGGCCGCCGGCCGATCCGCGTCGCGTGGTACGGCTGCGTGCTGCCCTCGCTGGTGATCAACTACTTCGGCCAGGGAGCGCTGCTCCTGCGGCAGCCGGAAGCCGCCCACAATCCCTTCTTCAGGCTCGCGCCCGAGTGGGCGTTGTACCCCGTCGTCGTCATCGCCACGGTGGCGACGATCATCGCGTCCCAGGCCGTGATCTCGGGCGCCTTCTCGCTGACGCGACAGGCGATCCAGCTCGGCTTCTGCCCACGCATGCGAGTCGAGCACACGTCGTCGGAGGCGATGGGTCAGGTCTACGTCCCGTTCGTGAACTGGGGCCTGATGATCGCGACCATCGGCCTGGTCGTGACGTTCCGATCGTCGCACACGCTCGCGGCGGCGTACGGTGTCGCGGTGACGGCAACCATGCTCATCGCCACCACGCTGTTCTTCCACGTCGCACGCGAGCGCTGGGGGTGGAGCCTGCTCAAAGCGGGTCTGCCGACGGCGCTCTTCATCGTCGTGGACCTGTCGTTCTTCGCCGCCAACATCACCAAGATCGGTCACGGGGCGTGGTTCCCGCTGGTGATCGGGCTCGTCATCTTCGCCCTGCTGTCCACCTGGAAGCGGGGACGAGAGATCCTCGCCCGGAAGTTCGCCGCCAAAACCCGGCCGTTCGACGAGTTCTTCGCCATGCTCGACGAGACCCCGATGCCGCGCGTACCCGGCCGCGCCGTCTACATGACGAGCGCCGGAACCGGGGCGCCGCCGGTGCTGCTCCACAACCTCGCCCACAACAAGGTGCTGCACGAGGAGGTCGTGCTGCTCACCGTGGTCACCGAGGAGGTCCCGAGGGTCCGGGCGGGCGAGAAGATCGAGCTCGAGGATCTGGGACGCGGCTTCTTCCACCTGACCGCCCACTACGGCTTCATGGAGGACCCGAGCGTGCCGCACATCCTCGGCGCCGCGAAGGCGAAGGGGCTCGACCTGACGATGGCCGACACCAGCTTCTTCCTCGGTCGCGAGGCGGTCTTCGCCGGCAGGAATCACGGCATCGCCCGGTGGCGGATCGCCATCTTCCGGATCATGTCGCGCAACGCCCTCGGCGCCACCACCTTCTTCCACATCCCCCGCGATCGGGTGATCGAGATCGGTGCGCAGATCGAGCTGTAGCCGTCACGGATAACGGCGCGGGCGCCGGGTCGACACCGCGCTGACTGTCGGACATATGAAGGTCCCGAGGGGCGTCACCGTGCGGGTCCACATGACTGGTGCGTTGCGATCGCGCGTGGCGCCCACGTGGTCCCCGACGGGCTTTTCACTCAAGGTGCGCGAGTTCCCCAATTGCCGACGTCGCCCGACTCGAAGCTGTCGGCGAACATCGGCGGCTCGTAGAGAAACGCGAAATCGACTGTCGAGTCGTAGTACGGCACCCGAAATTCGGGGTCGAGGCTCAGGTACAGGCTCGCCAGGCTCCAGATGCCCCAGTTCCCCGGGGGTGGGCCGGTGAAGTCGAGCGGGGGGAGCAGCATGATCTCGAGATCGGAACCGGTGTAGAGGTCATAGTCGTTGAACCTCATCGGCGTCGTCCACTGGCCGGGGGAGTACCCGTACCGGAATCGGTAGAAGGCCGGATCGAACTCCCCCGCCTCGCCCTGGTAGGCGACGGCAACGCCGTACCCGCCGCGCGCCGCGACCTCGGGTTCGAAGTAGCCGAAGTAGAAGACACCGTCGGGAACCGCAAGTTCGCCGAGGCTCCAGTTGTCACCGCAGTTGTAGCTCACGGCGTAGCGGACGCCGGAGGAGACGCGTCGGTGAACGTCGTCCCGTCGGCCGCGTCGTCGAAGAGGTAGCGGAGAGAGTCGTCGTCCATCAACGCGAGGTAGTAGATCCGGTTGTCCCAGTCGTCCGGGTTGGCGGCGAGGGAGACCTCCTCGGCGTTGGCCGCGCCTCCGTCGACGACGGTGACGAAGCCGTACCCGCTATCGATCGCTCCCGTGATCGCGCTCGCCCGCCGCAGACGACCCTCATCCGTGGCGTTCCCAGGGACGTAGGCGACATATACGTCGTCATCGACGACAACGGCGGCGGTTCCGATGATCCCTACCGAGGAAGCAAAGGAATAGGTCTCAGTCCACGTGTCGCCGAAGTCCGTCGACAGGTTCACCGTCCACGCGGACGTCCCGGTGGTCGAGCCCCATCGGATGACGGAGAACAGGTTCCCCGACGACGTGTGGAAGTCGAGGCGGAGCTCCAGCGCTTCCGTTCGCGTGCCGCCGACCCGCGTATCCTGCGTCCAGTCCTTCAGCGAACCACCGCTGTCACCCCAGTCTATGCCGATCCCCGCGACCCGTCCGTCGGTCTCCAACGCGCGCAGCCCATCGAGAGCCTGACCGAAGTCGCCAGCTCTCCAGTGGGCCTCGACGGCGGCCGCCGCAGTCTCTCCGGCGGGATCGACGAGCTCGACATCGATCATCACGATTCCCCGCCGGGCGACATCGATCCCCTCGAGGAGCTCGACGAGCGTCGTGGGAGGTGCGGCGATCGGGGTCTCCACCGCCACGTCTGCGACGTCCGGGCCCGGCGGGGCAGGAGCCTCGAGCGTCGTGGACTCTGGGGTCTCGTCGATGCTCTCCAGAATGACAGGTGCGACCGTCCGGGGAGCCCCGGCCTCGACGAACGTGGCCTCCTGACCGCCAAGTGCCCCTGCGCCGGCAGCGAAACCGACGGTGAGCGACAGTGAGACAACCAGATTCAATCCAATGTTGCGCGCGTCTCGGATCGGAAGCATGGTCGAGTCCTCCTCCTCTTTGCGACGGGTTCGGCTCGCGCCGAGAAACGAAACACCACTCGAGCCCGTTCGTCAACCACGTTAGGGGAACAGCTCGGGGATCAGAATGGAGGAACACGTCAGCATCATGGACAACCGCGCCAAACCGGTGGACGTTTGCCCACATGCGCATGTTGATCACCGTGACGCGAGGGGCGATCTTGGTCTCGGAGGCCCCATGGACACCGTTGAAAGCTCCGTTGCCGTGATCCGCGACCACATCGACGGGACCGTCGCGCCGGCCGTGCGACGAACCCTGGAAACGGCGCCGGTCATTCCCGCCATCGCGGCCCGCGCCAAGGCCGCTGCGGCCGCCAACCCCGACTTCATCCGGGGCGACCAGGGCCAGGTGGTCGGGATCCGGCCCGACCTCGAGATCTACTACGGTCCCTCGTCCGGCCTGCCCGAGCTGCGTCACGCCGTCGCCCGCTTCTGGACGCATGCGTACGGCCTCGCCGGGGCCGAAGGTCTGTCGGCGGACGGTCTGACGGCTGACCATGTCGCTGTCGTCTCCGGCGCCACCGAGGGCATCGCCATCCTGATGCGGCTCCTCGCCCCGGGGCACCACGTGGCGGTGCAGCGCTGGTTCTGGGGCAACTACCGCAACCTCATCGCGCACGCCGGCGGCGAGGTGGTCGTGGTCGACCTGTTCACCGACGACGGGCGATTCGCTGTCGACGGCCTCGAGGCCGCGATCGAGCAGCACCGGATTCGGGTGCTGATTCTCAACGTGCCCGCCAACCCGACCGGCGATGTGCTCGACGACGCCGAGCTCGCCGAGCTCGCCGAGCTGGCCCGCCGCCACGACGTCGTGATCGTCGCCGACGAGGTGTACAACTGGATCCGCTACGACGGCGCACCGCGCTCCTTCCTCGGGTTCGCGCCGGAGCGCACGGTGGTCGTCGGCGCGGCGTCCAAAGAGTATCTGATTCCGGGCGCCCGAACCGGCTACCTCCTGGCGGTCGACCCGACCTTCGCCGGGGAGTGGCTGCCGCGGATGATCCGGAGCACCTCGTCGTCGCCCAACGTGCTCGGCCAACGCGCGGCGCTCGACATGCTGTCGGCCGACGTCGAGGATCTCGAGAACGGACGACCGCCGCACCTCCTCCTCGCCACCCGAAACGAGCTCCAGCGGCGCAGGGACCGGATGGCCGGAGCGCTGCAGCACACCGGATGGACCCTCCTCACCCGGGACGGCGGCATCCCGCGCGGCGGCATTTCCATGTTCGCGAGGCTTCCGGCGGGCCTCGACGACGACCGCGACTTTCTCGATCGCGCCCTCGAGCTCGGTCTTTTCAGCGCCATCCCCGGCTCCGCATTCGGCGCGCCCGGTTGTGTCCGGTTCGGGTACGCCGGCATGACCGTCGAGCAGATCGACCGGCTCGAAGACCACCTGCAGACCGTGGCCGACCGATGCCTCGACCGCGCCGGGTGATGGGAGCCGTGAAGCCGACGGCGATGCAGGCGGGGGCCACACCTCGCCTAGTGTCGTTTTCGCCAGCCAACCGGTCAGCGACGCTCTCTCTTCGACATACCAGTGGCACTCGAGTCGAGTCCGGCGCGACCTTCAGCGACCGCTTCGAATCGCATGACACCCCGGAACGCGACAGTGCGTGGCGTGCGCTCCGACCATGTTTCCACGAGGTGTACTAGACTGGGCGCGAAGCAACCTCGAAAGGACGGTATCCATGGACAGAGAAGATCTCAAGACACCGTCAACCACTGAGAACGGTTGGGCACGGGCCCGCGCGCGGCTCCAGATGACGGCAGCCGTCGTGCTCTCCTGTGCCGTCGCCGCACCGGCTTTCGGACAGGTTCCGAGCGCCCTCATCCGCGAAGGGGACGCGCTTCCGGCCGCCGGAGCCGGCCAGGTGGTCACGTCCCTCACCAACACGGCAACCAACCACGTCGGCGGCTACGCGGTCGGCATCTCGACCAGCGACGGGGGTTCCACACTGAGTCACATCTGGGGTAACGCCGCCGGGGGCGTGGGCGCCCTTCTGCGAAGTGAGGCCACCTACGGGACCTTTGTCCAGGAGAGCTTCGAGTCGTTCTACGGCATGTCGAACACGGGTCAGCTGGCCTACAGCTCGATTGGAAGCGACCCGCCGCTCACCAGCCTCGATTCGGTGTGGCTGGACGACACACCGGTCATCATCGAGGAGCAACCTGTCACCGCCCTGCCCGGCCAGTACTGGACCTTCGGCAGCCGGCCGAGCGTGTCCGCGGACGGCGTCCCCCACTGGGTCGGCGGAATCAGCTCGATTCAGGGTGGATCCACCGAGAACAGAGTCCTCGCCTCCACCATGGCGGGGGCTATCGCGCTCCAGACCGGCCAGACGCCGGCAGGCTTGCCCGCCGAAATCGACGGGATCGACTTCGACTACCGATACTCGGCGCTGTCGTCCCACTATATCGCGCCGGTCACGATGAATCTCTCGACGGCCATCGACGGCACCATCGTCGTCGACGGCGCCGGGTTGAGCCTCGGAGGCACGTTGGTTCAAGAGGGCAACCCGGTCCCGCCGGCTATCGGCGGAATCGGCGGCGAGAACTGGGACAACTTCGATTTCACCGGTCACACCGAGGATGGCCAGTGGTTCTTTACCGGTGACACGGACGGCAACACCGCCACCGATGAGATCATCGTGAAGAACGGCCTCATCACCATCCGCGAAGGGGACACTCTCGACGGGGAGGTGCTCGGCGGATCCATCGAGGGCGCCTACATGAACGAGAACGGTGACGTGGCGTTCATCTGGGACGTGGCGGCGGGAACGCTCGAGGCACTGTACCTCAATGAACGCCTCCTGGTCACCGAGGGCGACGAGGTCGACTGGGACGGCGACGGCGTTGTCGACGCCGGTTACGCCCTGACCGACTTCACCGGAACGAGTACGTTGACGATCAGCGACCGCGACGGATCCAATGACGTCGACGTCTATTTCACGGCCGATATCGCCGTACCTGGCGCCGGCACGCTCGAGGGCTTTTTTCGAGTCACGGCAACGAGTGTCCCAGTGGAGCTGCAGACCTTCACGGTTGAGTGACCCCGTTGCGCGCCCGTCTTTGAGTTGCTGAGTACAACATCGATGGGATGAGTGCCGGACAGCCGCCCATCAAAGCCGCCCCGCTTGGTGTCCTCGATGGCCATCTCGGCCACGAGTGCACTGCGCGAGACCGGCCGGATCACGGGCGGGCCGGCACAGGGGCTGGTCGCGGTCGGAGATCTCGCGTTCATCGGAACCGGCCCGCGTCTCGTGGTCATCGACATC
>JASFPU010000081.1:0-9308 GCA_050115855.1 Holophagae bacterium | reverse complement strand
GATGCGCTTTCTCAATGACATTCTCGACCGGCCGGCCAACGAACGCCCCTTCATTCTGTTCCCGGTCGGCTACCCCGCCGACGGCTGCCGGGTACCCGACATCTCGAAGAAGTCCCCCGACGAGGTGGTCACCTGGATCGAGTGATGAAACACCTTCTCCGAAACGACGCCCGGCGTTCGACGCCGGGCGTCGTTTCGGAATCGTCAGTGCACACCCGTTACGACAACACCCCGAACGGGTGCGCGAGCTGACGCTCGATCTGCCCCTGGGCGCCGGGGGTGAAGCTGTCGGCGTCGATGAAAGCGACCATGAATCCCGGCGCCTCACTGTCGGCACCGGGACGCACGAGCGGACCCGGTATCATGCCTGCAGAGAACAACCGTTATCCGTTTTCTTCGCCGCCGGCGCGACGCGTCGACGGCGAGAAAAACACTGGGAGCTCCTTCATGTCCACCCTTCGTCTGTTTCCCCGTTCGTTCTGGATCGCCAACGTCATGGAGATCTTCGAGCGGATGGGGTGGTACGGCTTCTACGCCGTGTCGACCCTGTACCTGACCAACGCGGTGGCGGACGGCGGCCTCGGCTTCTCGTCCGAGGACCGTGGTGTCATCCAGGGCATCGCGACCTTCTTCCTGTATCTGTTCCCGGCGGTGTTCGGCGCGCTCGCCGACCGCTACGGCTTCAAGCGGATGTTCCTGGCGTCGACCGTCGTGATGGCTCCGGCGTACATTCTGCTCGCCGCGCCGCGCACCTTCTGGGGCTTCCTCGGAGTCTACTTCCTGGTCGCGGTCGGTCACGGGATGTTCAAGCCGGTGGTGATCTCCACGGTCGCCAAGACCACCACCGAGGAGACCGGGTCCATGGGCTTCGGGATCTTCTACATGATGGTCAACATCGGCGGCTTCGTCGGGCCGATCGTCGCCGGTGTGGTGCGCGGTTGGGACTGGAAGTACGTCTTCTGGGCGTCGGCCGGCTGGATCGTGGTCATGGGCGTGACCTGCCTGCTGCTGTACCGCGAGCCGCCGCGCGACGAGGAGGCCGAGAGCCGCCGCAGCCTGGCTGAGGTGTTCCACGGCATGATCGGCGTGGTCGGCAACCTCCGCTTCTTCCTGCTGGTCGCCGGTCTGCTGGTCATGCTGGTCATGGGCTCCAAGTGGTGGAGCTTTTCCCGGGTGGCGGTGGCCGCGGGGATCTGGCTCGGACTCAACCTGGCTCTCGACGCGGTGCTGCGCGCGGCCCATCGGCGCTCCGGAGACCCTTGGTTCCTGCAGCCCATGCGGGTCGGGGAGGGCCGCTACATGGTCTTCCTGTTGCTGATGGCCGGCTTCTGGACCTCGTTCAACCAGATCTTCATGACCCTTCCCGAGTACATCCGCGACTACGTCGACACCTCGGACCTGTGGGCGAGCCTCCAGACCGCGACCGGGTCGGGTTTCGACCTGTCGGCGTGGAGCCGGGCGCTGCTCGAGAACGGTCAGATCAAGCCCGAGTACCTGATCAACCTCAACGCTTTCGGCATCATCTGCTTTCAGGTCCTGATCTCGTACCTGGTGCGCAGGACGTCGCCGCTGACCTCGATCATCGCCGGCGTCTCGGTCACCGTCGCCAGCTTCTTGATCTACCTGGCCGGCGCCACCGGCTGGATCGTCGTGTCGGCGATCCTGGTCTTCTCGGTCGGCGAGATGCTGGCCAGCCCGCGTTCCAAGGAGTACGCCGGGCGGATCGCGCCTCCGGAGAAGGTCGGCATGTACATGGGCTACTTCTACTGGTGCGTCGCGCTCGGCAACTTGTTCGGCGGCCTGTTGTCCGGCGTCGCGTACCAGCACTTCGGCCCGGACGGCGTCGACAACCCCGATCTGATGTGGGTCCTGTTCGCCGTGCTCGCCGCCTCGACCGCCGTGATGCTCGTCGTCTACAACAGGGTGGTGGTGACGACCGAGCGGACCTGAACGCATCGCGTTCGATGCTGGATGCTGGATACCGGATGGCGCCAGGGTCGCCCCCGCTCCCGACCGAACCCATCGCAAGCCCACAGATGACACAGATTGAACACAGATCACTCAGATGCCATCGCACGTCATCTGAGGTTGCATCGCACGGTCGCAAACCTCAGCAGATCGGGATCGAACGGCCTGACCCTCACTACACAGCAGGGGAACGCACGACCTGTCTGATCTCGCGATGGTGCGATGGTTGAGATCTGCGATGATCTGTGTGATCTGTGGGCTTGCGATGGAGCGATGGCCGAGATCTGCGACGATCTGCGTGATCTGCGGTGATTGCGATGCATCTGTGTGATCGGTGGTCTCGCGAACCGATCCGCGTCGATCCGTGCGATCTGAGGTTTCGCGGAACCCCGGTCGTGGCCGGGGAGTGAGCGACGCCGGCGCCCATCCAGCATCCAACATCCAGCATCGATCGTCCGCGGCGGCGCCGCGGACGATCAGTCGCCGAGCTCGAGCGGAATGATCGACGTCCGACCGCTGACCTCCTCCTGGAGACCGACGAAGACCCGCTGCGAGCCGCCCTCGATCTCGACGCCTGTGCGGTAGCTGAAGTAGCCCTTGGCGACCGCCTCGCGGTAGCGGTCCGCCGCCACCGTGATCGGTTGCTCGTGGGTCGCCAGCGCCGACTGATTGCCCGCCGCATCCTCGGCGAACAGGGTGATCCACACCGTGCTCCAGTACAGGTCGCCGCGCTCGATCATGTCGAGCCGGCCGTACGGGATCTTGATCTCGAGCGGTACGGTGACCCGTTTCGAGCCGGCCGCCCCGAGCCGGAACCGGCTGTCGGCCTCGCCGACCTCGACCCGCGCTCCGAGCGGGTTGGCGTCGGCACCGAACAGCATCGCCGAACGGATCCTGTGTCCCGACCGGACCGCAGCCGGTTGGTCGACGTAGGCGCGGCGCGCCACGATCCGATAGTCGGGATGGGCCGGTACGCGCACCTCGATCGTGTAGTCTTCCCCGTCGCCGGAGTGGTCGGCGACATAGGCGAGAGAGTAGTGGTGGCCGAGCGCCCGATTCACCCGATTGATCGCTGCGCCGACATCGGTGTCGAAGATCGCGTCGCCCCCGGTCGCGGTTGCGGCGAGCAGCATCATGCTCTTGCGCGTCTGCTCGAGCCAGTTGCCGAGGTTCTGCGTCTCGCCCCCGGGATCGAAGGCAAAGTCCGGATCGGTCGCTGTGATCGGCTCGAAGCCGGGATCGCCGCGGCCGAAGAACGCCGTCCCGCGGTCGAACGAGTCGTCGAGCGTGTCGGTGACCCCGACCTCGACGTCGGAGCCGAAGTCGGCTCGCACCCCCGACGAGTCGATCATATACACGGTGAAGCCGAGGTCCGCCGCCTCGTGGGCGATGTCCCGCCACAGGTCGTGGATCGGGTACTCGACAGCGGCGTTGACGTAGTCGACCGCGCCGTAGGACGGCGACCACTGGGTCCTCGGGTGGCCTGGCGTGAACACCACCAGCACCCGACGGCCGTCGGCGGCGGCATAGCGCGCCATGGTGGCGAGCGCCGCGTTGCCGACCCGCAGGACCCGCTTCTCGAGCTCGCCGATGAACTCCCGGCTGCGCTGACGCCGCTCGTAAAAGCTCTGGTCGCGCTCGCCCGACACCTCGCTCGGCGCGAGCTCTTGGGTCAGCGCGATGGTCTGCTGATCGCCGCGGCTCCGGATGAACCGCACCTCGTCGAGGGCGTCGAGCAGCTCCCGGGGGTCGTCGGAGCGGTCGACCAGGGTCTCCAGCGTGCCGTCGAAGACCACCAGACTGACGTTCTGGCCATCGAGTACGCCGTTTCGATAGCTCGAGATCAGCCCGTCGACCGCCCGGTTCCGACCCTCCTTGTTCATCAGATAGAGGTCGAGCAGGTAGATCACCTCGACCGTCCGGGTTCGGATGTCGTCGTCGTCGGGCGCGGCCACGGCCGGGTCGACCGCGGCCGTCTGGGCGGCGTCGCTCTCGCTACGCCACAGCTCGGCGAAGTTGGAGATCGACTGGGGCGAGCCGTTTTCGAGGATCTCGAAGTCCGCGGCGGTCAGGCCGACCACCGGCTCGCCGGTCGCCGGATCGATGACCTGGACCGGCACCTCGACGACGTTGACCGTCGCCTCGCCACGAAAGCGCGCACCCTGGTCGTCGGCGACGACCACCCCGGCCGCCAGGAGAAGCGCCGAGGTCACCACGGCTGCGTTGCGGACAAACAGTGTCACGAGGCTCGTTCCTCCACTGCCGATCATAGATCGGCCGTCTTTCGGACAGTACGCAAGGACCGCGTTCGGGGTTCCCACCGACCACGCCCGGTCGGTCGGGCACCGAGGCCCTCCCTTTACAAAATCGTGAGGGTTGGGTGACTATTTCGTGAGCCCCCTGCGCCAAACTGCTGGGAAGAGAGGTGATGATGCCGACCCGCACGATTCTCGTCATCGAAGACGACGCGGACATCCGCAGTCTGGTCGAGCTGCATCTCGAAGACGCCGGGTTCGGCGTCGTGCTCGAGCCGGACGGCAGCAGAGGCCTCCGGCGGGCGCTCGACGAGGTGTTCGATCTGGTCGTTCTCGACATCATGCTGCCCGGCGTGGATGGGCTCGAGATCTGCCGTCAGCTGCGCGCCGCCAAACCCGAGACGCCGAGTCTGATGCTGACCGCCCGCACCACCGAGCTCGACCGCGTGCTCGGCCTCGAGATGGGCGCCGACGACTACCTCACCAAGCCGTTCAGCGTCCGCGAGCTCGTCGCCCGAGTGAAGGCGATCTTCCGCCGCATGGAGACCTTCGACGCCGCGCCGCGTCCGTCCAGCGTCACGGTCGGGCCGATCGAGATCGACGCCGACGCCCGGACCGTCCGGGTCGACGGCGAGGCGATCGAGCTGACCGCGCGCGAGTTCGACCTGCTGATCTTTTTCGCCCGCAACCCCGGACGCGTGTTCACCCGCGGCCAGCTCCTCGACCACGTCTGGGGCTACACGCACGAGGGGTACGAGCACACCGTCAACACCCACATCAACCGGCTCCGCGGCAAGCTCGAGGACGATCCCTCGTCGCCGCGGTTCATTCTCACGGTCTGGGGCGTCGGCTACCGGTTTCCGACGCTCGAGGAGCTCCAAACATGATGCGCTCTCTCCACGCCCGTCTGGTCGCAGTCCTGCTCAGCCTGCTGCTGGTCGTCGGCGCCGTCCTGATCGCCGTCACCGTCGACTCCACCCGTCGCTACGAGGAAGAGGTCGTGCAGCGTCTCAATCGAAGCCTGGCGACGAACCTCGTTGCGGAGGACGTGCTGCTCGACGCCGACGGCGAGGTCAACGAGAAAGCGCTCGAGCACATCTTCCACACCCTGATGATCATCAACCCGAACATCGAGGTCTATCTGCTCGACCTCAACGGCAACGTCGTCCAGCACTCGGCGCAGGAGGGGCAGCTGGCCCGGCAGCGGGTCGACATCGATCGGGTCACGGCGTTCCTCACCGACGACGCCAAGCTGCCGATTCTCGGCGACGACCCTCTCGACGCAGCAAGGCGCAAGCCGTTCTCGGCATCGCCGATCATGGTCGAGGACCGCTACGAGGGCTACCTCTACGTCGTCCTGACGAGCCAGGCGCACGATTCGGTGGTCCAGCGGCTGCGCGGCAGCCACATCCTCCGGCTCACCCTGTTCACCATCGCGGCGGCGCTGCTCGCAGCGGCGGTCGCGGGTGTCGCGCTGTTCTCCCACCTGACGCGTCGCCTACGCACTCTGGCCGGTGTCATGAACGACTTCCGTCGCAGCGATCTGACCGAACCGGTCAGGATTGAGTCGCCCACTGTGTACGGCGACGAGATCGACACCCTGGCCGACACCTTCACCGTGATGTCCGACCGGATCATCCAGCAGATCAAGACGCTGAAGCAGACCGACGAGCTGCGCCGCGAGCTGGTCGCCAACGTGTCCCACGATCTTCGCACGCCGCTGGCATCGCTGACCGGCTACATCGAGACGCTCCAGCTCAAGGAGGGACGGCTGACCGAGAAAGAGCGCGAGCAGTACCTCGCCATCGCCCGCCGCCAGAGCGACCGGTTGGGCCGGCTCGTCGAGGAGCTGTTCGAGCTGGCCCGGCTCGAGTCGCAGGACATCGAGCCGGAGCTCGAGCCGTTCCCGCTGCCCGAGCTGGTCCAGGACGTGGTCCAGGGCTTTCGGCTCGAGGCCGAGCGCGAGAACATCGACCTCGAGCTGCAGCGCCCCGACGACGTGCCGCTGGTGTCGGCCGACATCGGGCTGATCCAGCGGGCGCTGCAGAACCTGATCGGCAACGCGCTCACCCACACCGACGAGGGCGGACGGGTGACGGTGGCCATCGAGCCGCGCGACCGCCGGGTCGCGGTCCGGGTCGCGGACACCGGCTGCGGCATCCCCGACGCCGAGCTGGAGCAGATCTTCGATCGCTTCTACCAGGCCCGGACGCAGGGTCAGCCCCAGCCGTCGGCGGGCGGTCTCGGCCTCGCCATCGTCAAGCGGATCGTCGAGCTGCACGGCTCCGCGGTCGAGGCGGCGAGCACGGTCGGCGAGGGCACCGTGTTCACCTTCTCACTCGCCACCGCTTGACCGGAACCGGCTGCCATTTTCGATTCTCGGCCGCGGCTCGATTCGAGCCGCGGCCGAGAATCGAACCTGTAGATCGCCACTCGATCGAATGACTGTTACACATTGGTGAACTCTCCGAGATGTGGTTGTGAGATCCCATCGCAATCATGAAAGGTGCCGCGGCACGGACGCCGCGAGCCACGATCGCCCTGGGAGGGACCATGCGCACCACACCACTCGATCTCCATCAACGTCTGAGGACCGGACTGAGGGTTCTCACCACGCTGGCCGCCTGTGTCATCGCGACGACCGCTGCGGCCGACACGGCCTACCTCGAGTTCGACAACAACGGGCTGGAGCCCCTCGGCCCCGGCTTCGTCTACGAGGGCTGGCTCATCGTCGCCGGCGAGCCGGTCAGCGCCGGCCGCTTCTCGATCGCCCCGAACGGCGAGCCGTCCCGCTCCGCGTTCGCGATCGAGGTCGACGATCTCGCTGCCGTCGGCGCCTACGTACTGACCATCGAGCCCGAGCCGGACGCCGACCCCGCGCCGAGCCACAGCCACGTGCTCGCCGGTGACTTCTCGGGCGGGACCGCGGCCCTCTCCGTCGGTCACCCGGCCGCGTTGGGCGACGACTACACCGCCGCGACCGGCCCGTACATCCTCAATGCACCGTCCGGCGGCGGCACGGCCGGCTATGAGCAGGGCATCTGGTGGCTCGACCCGGACGGTGGCCTCTCTCCGACGCTCGACCTCCCCGCCCTGCCCGACGGCTGGGCGTATGAGGGCTGGGTCGCCGGCGACGCCGGTCCGGTCTCGACCGGCCGCTTTCTGATGGCGTCCGGCGACGACAGCGACGCCGGTGGCATCTCCGCCGGACCGCACATGACGCCGCCGTTTCCCGGCCAGGACTACATCAACCCACCGTTCGATCTCACCGACGGCTTCGCCGCGGTGATCTCGATCGAGCCCGAGCCGGACGACAGCCCGGCGCCGTTCGTGCTCAAGCCGCTGGTCGACACGATGATCGACGCTGTCGGCGCCGGCGTGCTCCAGGACATGGCCAACAACGCCGCCGGCTTCCCGACCGCCACTGTGACGATGGATGGCACGATGGTGGCGAACGAAACCGCCCACGTCCAGCTGCACCTCAACGGCCTCGAGGACCTCGGATCCGATTTCGCATACGAGGGCTGGCTGATCGTCGACGGCGCACCGGTCTCGACCGGAGTCTTCACCGTCGACGGCGACGGCGTACCGTCGCAGATCACCTTCCCGACCGAGGTGTCGAGCCTGGACGCGATCAGCGCCTTCGTGCTGACCATCGAGCCGGTGCCGGACGACGATCCAGCGCCGAGCCACGTCCACATCCTGGGTGGCGATCTGATCGCCGGCCGGGCCGCGCTGACCGTCGACCACGGGGCCGCGATCGGCACCGACTTCTCGACGATGGCGGGCTCCTACATCCTCGCGGCGCCGTCTGCCGGCGGCAGCGCGCCCTATTACAACGGCATCTGGTGGCTCGATCCGGCAGGAGCGCCGGACGCCGCCCTCGAGCTGCCGACCCTGCCCGACGGCTGGGTCTACGAGGGCTGGGTGGTCGGCGACGCCGGCCCCGTGTCGACCGGACGCTTCACCAGCGCCACCGGGGCCGACTCGGACGGCGCCGGCCCGGACGCCGGTCCGATGGACGCCCCGCCGTTCCCGGGTCAAGACTTCGTCGATCCGGCCGTCGACCTCCGGGGTCAGGTGACCGTGATTTCCGTCGAGCCGGAGCCCGACACCAGCCCGGCGCCGTTCACCCTCAAGCCGCTCATGGACCGGGTGATCGACGACCTGGGCGAGGGCGTCCTGCAGCCCATGAGCCGCAATCCGGCACCGCTGCCGAGCGGCCACGTGGCATTGCTCCACGAGGTGATGATCCCGGCAGGCGGTAACGTGGTCGGGTTCGGGGGCGCCCGCTGGCACTCCGATCTCGACGTCGCCAACCTCGGCGCCATGCCGAGCACGTTCACCGTTCAGCTGCTCGCGTCGGATCAGTCGAACCCGACGCCCGACAGCGTCAGCTTCACGCTCGAGCCGGGCGCCGGCGTGCGGTATGGGGACGCGTTTGCGGAGCTCTTCGACTACGAGGGCAGCGGCGCGCTCCGTGTGCTGGTCGACAGCCCCGATGTCACCGTGACATCGCGGACCTACGCCGCCGACGAGGACGGCTCGTACGGCCAGGGTATCCCCGCCCATGTCGCCATGCGGGCCATCCGCTTCGGTGACACGGGCCGCCTGGTCGGCCTGTCCGAGTCCGGCGAGGCCAACTCGGGCTTCCGAACCAATGTCGGCCTGGCTAACGCCACCGGCAGCATGATTACGGTCGTGATCGAGCTCTACTCGAGCGACGGTATGCCGATCGACACCGTCAACGTCTCGCTCGGCGCGTACGAGCACCGTCAGCTGAGCCGGATCTACCCGTCGGCGGTCGACGTCGGCCACGCCATCCTCCGGACCACGACGCCGGGCGGTGCGTTCTACGCCTACGGGTCGGTGGTCGACAACCAGACCTTCGATCCGACGTTCATCGCCGTTCAGTAGAGGGCTTCCCCCTGCCCTCACCACCCCAGCCGGGGCGGCTTCGGCCGCCCCGGCTTTCCTTTCCCGATCCCGATCCCGATCCCGATCCCGATCCCGATCCCGATCCCGATCCCGATCCCGATCCCGATCCCGATCCCGATCCCGATCCCGATCCCGATCCCGATCCCG
>JASFPU010000080.1:0-9340 GCA_050115855.1 Holophagae bacterium | reverse complement strand
CGGGGCTCTACCCTTGGATGCCGACCTTCTTCACGGCGAACGCCGGCTTTAGCTACGCCCTGGACACGGTGGCCGAGAACCTGGCCGATGGCGAGCACGTGCTGGTGATCTGGACCGAGGATCGCTGGGGCGGCCGGACCTTCATCGGCGAGCGGCGCTTTATCGTCGACAACTCGCAGGATCTCGGAGACCCGGCGGCGTCGGCTGTCGACTGACGACCCGCTGCGGACAGCTGCGATCTCCAACCGGCCGGGCCACGCCCGGCCGGTTCAATTTGATACGATCGCGGCGGCGTTGACGGACCACGCCCGCGACGGTCGACCGAGGCCGGGCGAGGCGGGCGGCCCGCACGCCGTGTCATACGGACGAAACACGAGGATGTCATTGCAAGTCGGAAGGTGCGTTCCAGCGTGGTAGCGGAGAGTTTGGCGACGACCGAACCGCGCATCGTGCAGCGGCCGGATCACACGATCTCCCGCAGCGCGATGTCGTCGGCGGCGATCAAAGTGCTGTACCGGCTCCACCGCTCCGGCTACACCGCCTACCTGGTCGGCGGTGGCGTGCGCGACCTGCTGCTCGGGATGACCCCGAAGGACTTCGACGTCGCGACCAATGCGCGGCCGCAGGAGATCCGGCGCCTGTTCCGCAACTCGCGGATCATCGGCCGGCGGTTTCGGCTCGTCCACATTCTGTTTCGCGGCGAGATCGTCGAGGTGGCGACCTTTCGTGCCAGCCCGGAGCCGCCCGAAGGCCCCGACGATTGGGAGGAGGCGGAGGCCGAGGCCGCCGAGGCCGATGCGGAGCCCGACCGTACGCCGGTGCCGACCACCATCGATCATGCGGTCTACGGCACGCCTGCCGAGGACGCCCAGCGGCGCGACTTCACGGTCAACGGGATGTTCTACGACATCGCCGACTTCACGGTCATCGATTACGTCGGCGGTCTCGACGACCTCGACGCAAAGCTGATCCGAACCATCGGCGAGCCCGAGACGAGGTTTCGCGAGGATCCGGTCCGCATGCTGCGCGCCCTCGAGTACAGCGCCCGTCTCGGCTTCACTGTCGAGCGTGCCACCGAGGCCGCCATCGTCGAGTGTCGGGAGGAGATCGCCGAGGCGTCGCCGGCGCGGCTCAGCTACGAGCTGTTCGAGATGCTGCGGTCGGGCCACGCGGCGCCGGTCTGCCGGGCGTGGCGGTCCGCCGGGCTGTTCGAGCGTGCCTATCCCGGCCTCGCCGGTCGCCCGGACGAGGACGACACGGTGCTCGACCGGATCGATGCGGCGATCGAGCGCGGTGCGGTGCTCGACGACGCGACGTTGATCGGTGCGTTCTTCCTACACCGTTTCTACCGTGAGTTCGACGATCTCGTGCGCGACGGCCGCAAGCTCGACAACGTCGAGATGCTGCGCCGGATCGAGCAGATCCTCGAGCCGGTGTCGACCAATCTCCGGGTTGCCAATCACACCGTCCACCTGGTCGATCAGGGGCTGTTCGCGCTGACCAAGATGCACCGTCCGCCGGAGCGCGGTCGTCAGGTGCTCAAGCTCGCTCGGCAGCAGTACTTTCCGGTCGTGTGGGATCTCTACCGGCTGGCTGCCGTGGTTGGGCTGGTGCCGGAGAAAACTCGCGATGAGTGGTCCCGCGCGGTCAGCAGGGTGACGCGGGGCGACGACCGCTCGTCGCCCGATTCGGGCGACAGGAAGCGACCACGACGGCGGCGTCCGCGTCGCAGGAGGCGGCGATGACCGCCGACGAAAGAGCGGTGACACGCGCGCAGCAGCTGCGCCGGCTCATCCGGCACCACGATCAGCTGTACTACGTGCAGGCCGAGCCCGAGATCACCGACTACGAGTACGATCGGCTGTTCGCCGAGCTGGTCGAGCTCGAGACGGAACATCCGGAGCTCCGGTCGCCCAGCTCGCCGACCCGCCGCGTCGGCGGGCGGCCGCTCGACACCCTCGAGCCGGTCAGCCACGCCCTGCCGATGCTGTCGCTCGACAACAGCTACTCCAGGGACGAGCTGCACGCCTGGTACGCTCGGGCGCAGCGCGAGCTCGGTCGCGAACCGGGTGACCTCGCGGTCGAGCTGAAGATCGACGGCGTGTCGATTTCGTTGATCTACGACGGCGGCCAGCTGGTTCGGGCCGCGACTCGCGGCAACGGATTCGTCGGCGACGACGTCACCGACAACGTGCGGACGATTCGCGAGCTGCCGCTCGCCATCGAGGGCGCGCCGGCCGCACTCGAGGTCCGCGGCGAGGTTTACATGGCACGGTCGAGCTTCGACGAGCTCAACGCCGAGCGACGCGCCGCCGGGCAGCCGGCGTTTGCCAATCCGCGCAACGCCACGGCCGGCTCTGTCCGGTTGCTCGACAGCCGGCAGGCGGCACGTCGCCGGCTGTCGCTGTGGTGCTACCAGCTGGCGTCGGCATCCGGCCGGCCGGCCGGCAGCCATGTCGCCGAACTCGAGTGGCTGCGCGAGCTCGGTCTTCCGGTCAGCCCACACCACCGCCGGTGCCGCGCGCTCGACGAGGTCGAGGCGTTTATCGATGACTGGGAGGAACGGCGCCGGGAGATCGACTACGACATCGACGGCATCGTGGTCAAGCTCGACGGAGCGGACGAACGCGCGGCGCTCGGCGCGACCAATCGAGCGGTCCGCTGGGCGGTCGCCTACAAGTTCCCACCTCAGGGTCAGACGACCGTGGTCAACGATGTCGTCGTCCAGGTCGGTCGGACCGGCGTCCTGACGCCGGTTGCCGAGCTCGAACCGGTCACGGTGTCGGGCTCGACGGTGTCGCGCGCGACACTCCACAACTTCGACGAGGTTCAGCGGCTCGGTCTCATGGTCGGTGACACTGTGTGGGTGACCAAGGGCGGCGAGGTGATTCCGAAGGTGGTCGGTGTGGTCAGCTCGGAGCGTCCCGCTGATGCGGTCGAGGTCGAGCTGCCCGACCGCTGCCCGTCGTGCGGCAGCCGGGTCGAGCGGGTTCCGGACCAGGTCGCCCTGCGCTGCCCCAACCCCGACTGCCCGTCGGTCGTCGCTGCCCGTCTCCGGCACTTCTGCTCGCGCGGCGCCATGGAGATCGACGGGCTCGGCGATCGGACGCTCGAGCAGCTGATCGGACGTGCCATGGTGACCGACGAGGCGTCGCTGTGGGATCTGACGGCCGAGGCGTTGGCCGAGCTGCCGGGTTGGGGCGAGCGGTCGGCGGCGAAGATCATGGACCAGCTCGAGCGGGCGCGGACGCGTCCGTTTCATCGATTCCTCTTCGCCCTCGGCATCCCCGGTGTCGGCGAGGGCGTGGCCCGCCGTCTGGCGCGCCACTTTCCGTCTCTCGACCGGTTGGCCGCGGCCGGACCGGACGAGCTGGAGGCGGTGGACGGCGTCGGTCCGGCGTTGTCGGCGGCACTGATCGGGTGGCTGTCCGATCCCCGCAACCGGCGACTGGTCGGCCGGCTACGTGAGCGCGGCATCGATCCGGTCGAACCGGAACCCGACGACATCGGGTCGACGCCGCTCGCCGGGACGACCTTCGTCGTGACCGGAACCCTGAGCCGGTCGCGGCGGGTGGTCAAGGCGCGGCTCGAGGAGCTCGGCGCCCGGGTGACGGGCGCGGTGTCGGCCTCGTCGACCCACCTGCTGGCCGGCGCCGATGCCGGGAACAAGCTCGACGCGGCGCGCGCGCGGGGTGTCGCGATCGTGTCCGAAGACGAGCTTGCCGAGATGGTCGCCGAGAGGGGAGGACCACCACTGTGGCCGACGTGATTTTTCTCGTCGACGATGACGACGGCTCTCGCCAGGCGATGTCGAAGACTCTGGAGAGAGTGGGCTACGACGTGCGCTCGTTCGCCGACGCCGAAGAAGCCCTCGAGCGTCTCCGATCGGGCGAGCCGGTGGACGCGGTGGTGTCCGACGTGCGGATGCCCGGCATGGACGGGTACGAGCTGCTCCGTCACGTCCGGGCCGAGTGGCCCGGGCTGCCCTTCCTGTTGGTGACCGCGTTCGCCGACGTCGAGGATGCGGTGGCGGCGCTGCAGGAAGGGGCGGACGACTACTTGACCAAGCCGGTCAAGGTGCAGGAGCTTCGTCAGCGCGTTCAGCTCCACCTCGAGCGGCGCGCGTTGTCGAACGAGAATCGGCAGCTCAGGGAACGGCTCGACCGGAGCTTCGGGTTCGAAGGGATCGTCGGCCACTCTCGCGGCATGGAGCAGGTCCTGGAGAGACTGCGCGTCGTCGCGCCGACCCGGTCGACGGTGCTCGTTGTCGGCGAGTCGGGGACCGGCAAGGAGCTCGTCGCGAACGCCCTCCACCAGCGGTCCGACCGCCAGGACGGACCGTTCATCGCGGTCAACTGCGGGGCGATCCCGGGCGAGATTCTCGAGTCGGAGCTGTTCGGCCACGAGAAGGGCGCGTTCACCGGCGCTCACCAACGACGCATCGGACTGATCGAGTCGGCGTCGTCGGGCACGCTGTTCCTGGACGAGATCTCGGAGCTGTCCGCCGATCTCCAGGTCAAGCTGCTCCGCGTGCTCGAGGAACGGGTGGTGACCCGTGTCGGCGGGACCAGCCACCTTCCGGTCGATTTCCGCCTTGTGGCCGCCACGAACCGGGACCTGGAATCCTGGGTCAGGGAGGGCAGGTTCCGGCAGGATCTCTACTACCGGCTGAAGGTCGTCACGTTGACGCTGCCACCGCTGCGCGAGCGTCTGGACGACATCCCTCTCTTCATCCAGCACTTCCTGAATCACTTCAATGAGGAGCTCGGGCGTCACGTCAAAGGTGTGGCGCCGGCGGTGGTGACCGCCATGAAGCGACACTCGTGGCCGGGCAACGTGCGCGAGCTGCGCAATCTGATCGAGACGCTCGTGCTGTTCGCCGAGCACGACGAGATCACGCTCGAGGATCTGCCCGTCGAGTACCGGTTGCCGACCGCGGCGCCGCCGCCGGCCGAGTCCGCCGCCTGGCAGCCGCGACCGATGGCCGAGATCGAACGCGAAGCCATCCTCCGCACCCTCGACTACACCGACGGCCACCGGGGCCGGGCCGCCAGCCTGCTCGGCATCGGATTGCGGACCCTGCAGCGCAAGCTGAAGGAGTACGGCGAGGTCAGGAGCCGCACGGAGGACGACGACCGCGATACCATGTGAGGGCGAGAGGAAAGGAGCGGCCATGGAGATACCGGGCAAGGTCTCGGTCTATTGTCCGCTGATCGATGCCAAGGGCACGGCGGCGACCCTGCTGGCGATCTCGCCCCAGGGCTACTACCACCTCGAGGTCGAGATCCGTGGCCAGCGTCACGTGATGTTCGTGCCGGTGGCGCACACGGCGATGTACTTCGCGGATCCCGAACCGGCGGTCGATCCGGCCCTCGAGATCGAGCGCTGAGCGAATAAGGCCTACGCCTCACGTGTTACGTCAGGCGTGAATCGGCAAACGGAGCTCGAGCGAGTCCTGGCCGACCGGTGGCAGGACGTATTGGCGCATGTCGATGACGCGGTCCTCGTACTCGATCACGAGCGGGTGCTGCGTTTCGTCAACGGCGCCGCGCGACGGCTGCTGGGCTACGACGAGAACGAGTCGATCGGCGGCCGATGCCGGTTTACCACCAACGGAGTCGACTGCCAGGAGGCATGTCCTCTGACCTACGCCCTCGAGCGCTCGATGGACCGTGTCGACGACTTCGCCACGGTCTACCGCAGCCGGGACGGTCGACCAGTGCCGCTCAATGTCACGGTCATCCCGTTGCGAAACGACGACGGGACCTTCCGGGGGGCGGTGGAGATCCTGCGGCCCAGGGAGCCCGACCCGGGCTTCTTTCTCGCCGGCTCGTCGCCGGTTGCGCGAGCGTTGCGTGCCCGGCTCGGGCAACACGGTCGAACCCGGGAGCACCTCCTGCTCATCGGCGATCTTCCGGCGTGCCGGGACGTCGGACGAGCGGTGCACCGATTCGCGAGTCTCCCAGAGGAGCTGTTCAAGGTCTGGGCGGGATCGTGGTCCGACGTCCCGATCTGGCCGCCCGGGACCATGTATGCGGACGGGGCCTCGGCCGATTCGTTGTTCGCCGACGCACCGCCCGACGGTTGGTGCCTGATCGCCGGTGTGCCGCGTGGTCGGCGCATCGACACTCGGGGGGTCGTCGTCGAGGTGGTCGAGCTTCCCACGGTCGATGACGTGGCGGAGGATCTCGCCCTGATGGTCACGGCCTGGGCCGGCGGAATGGTGCCGGGCGTGACTGTGTCGCCGGCTGCCGCCCAGCGGCTCGGCGAGCTCGCCCAGCAGCGCGGGCTCGAGGCGGTGGAAACCGTGCTCACCGCGGCAGCAGCAGCCGCTGCGGCCGGCGACGGATGCATCGAGGACGTCCACATCCCGGCCGACGGGTACAGCAGCTTTCTCGTCGACGAGCTGCTGGAGACCGACAACCCGCTGGCTGCTCTCGAGAGTCGACTGCTGCTCGAGGTGCTGCAACGCAGCAACTGGCGCATGCAGGAGGCCGCCGATCGCCTCGGCGTGTCGCGGGTGACACTGTGGCGCAAGCTCAAGGATCACGGCATCGAACGTCCCAACGGCAACGGCGACTGAGCGGCCGCGGACGCGGGCACGGCTCCGTTTAAAATGGGGTTATGAGTTCCTCTTCGGACCCCGCTGCCGAGGCGGTTCGGCTGCTCGTCGTCGAGGATGATGAACACCTGGCGCGTGGTCTGTGCCGGAATCTCGAAATGGAGGGCTGTCACGCGACAGCGGTGGGTACCGGAGAGGCGGCTCTCGAGGCCCTCGCCGATCCGGCGACCATGCCCGATTTGGTGATTCTCGACATCATGCTCCCCGGGATCGACGGGCTCGAGGTCTGCCGTCGGCTGCGCGCCGACGGCAACAACATTCCGATACTCTTTCTCACTGCCCGCGGCAGCGACGCCGACCGCATTCTCGGACTCAGGTTGGGAGCCGACGACTACCTCACCAAGCCCTTCGTCGTCGAGGAGCTAGTGCTGAGGCTGCGGGGCATCCTCCGCCGCGCTGCCTGGTCCGGCTCCCCGTCGAGGACCGGCACGGAGGTCGAGATCGGTCCATGCCGGGTCGATCTGAGCACCATGCGGGCCTCGTCCCTCAACGGTGAGGTGTCCCTGACCGAGCGCGAGGTCATGCTGGTCCGGTTCTTCGCCGAAAACGAGGGGCGTGTGCTGAGTCGTGGCGAGCTGCTCGAGACCGTCTGGGGGTACACGTTCGACACTGCGACCCGGACTCTGGACACGTTCGTCCATCGACTGCGCAAGCTGTTCGAGGCCGATCCCCGGCACCCACAGCACTTTCACACGGTTCGGGGGGTCGGCTACCGGTTCACGAGAGAGCCGGAGGAGTAGGTCCGCTCGTTCCCGCCACCGCCGCCGACGAGCGACTCACGATTCACGATTCGCGTCGCTCCCCGTGCTACAATTCGCGGTCGTTCGGAGGTGGTCTATGCGTCGGTGGATTCCCGTAGTCGTCGCGCTCACGTTGCTTGTCGCGTTGCCGGTGAGCGCCGGGAAAATCGGCTTCGTCAACGCCGAGCAGGCGGTGGCGCAGGTCGAAGAGGGCAAGCTGAAGTTCGAGGAGCTGAGGGCCTGGCAACAGCCCCAGCAGGCGCGGCTCGACGGTCTGCGCGACCGGGTGATGGCGCTCCGGCAGCAGCTGACCCGAGAGCAGGAGACCGCAACGCCCGACCAGCTCAGCGCGATCGAACGCAACGAGCTCGAGGCCCGGCGTGCGTTCGAGGATGCACGACGGGAGTACGAGCGTGAGCTGGAAGCACGAAAGAACGCCTTTCTCGATGAGATCGCCGTCAAGATCAGCGCGCTCGGCAAGGAGTTTGCCGAGGCGAATGACTACGACGCGGTCTTTCTGATGACGGCTCAGCCGATGGTGTACGTCTCGGAGGCCGCCGATCTCACCGACGAGGTTGTCGCGATGTACAACGAGCGCTACCCGGTGACCGACGACTGACCGCGACGGCCGCTGCGTGGCCGCATCCCGCAACCGATCGATGCTGACGCTGCGCACCTGTCTCACCACGGGCCTGCTGCTCGTCGGAGCCGCGATCACCGACGCGGTCGAGCCGGTTGCCCCCTTTGATCTCGAGATCGGCCGCTGTGACCTCTCGGCCGTGCTCGACGGTGCCACCACGGTCGACGTCGAGGTCGAGGTCGCCAACTGCGGCTCGGTGCCCTGGACGGCGGACGACGGGTTCGCGCTCGCCTACCACTGGCTCACCGCCGACGGCAGGGTTGTGAACTGGGACGGCGCACGGACCACCTTCGACAGACCGCTCGAGCCAGCTGAAGAGCGTGTCGTCACCGCCGCCGTGCGGACGCCCGATCGAGGCGGCGAGTACCTGTTCCAGTGGGACGTCGTGCAGGAGGGCGTGCGCTGGCTCTCCGAGGTCGATCCGACCCCGGTCGCCGCAATACCGGTGACGGTGCGCACCAGTCACGCGTTCTCGTTCGTCGAGGTCGAAACACCACGGCTGATGGTGGCGGGCGCCGAGCGCTCGGCACGGGTCGTTGTTCGCAACGACGGTCCCGGGACGTGGCCGGCCGACGGGTCGGTGGCGGTCGCGTTCCACTGGTGGTCGAAAGCCGGCGACCTCGAGGTCTGGGACGGGCGACGAAGCCCGGTGACCCGGGCGGTGGCGCCGGGCGCGGTCATCGAGCTCGAGGCGACCGTGCGGGCCCCGGCAACGGCCGGTCTCCACCGGCTGCAGTGGGACATGGTCGACGAGGGTGTTGCCTGGTTCTCCGAGCGCGATGCCAGCGTCGAACCCAAGGTCGCGGTCGTGGTGCTTCCAGCGGTCGCCGCCGGTCACGTGCTGTGGTTCGCAGCAGTCGTGATCGCCGCCGGTCTGCTCGTCCGTTGCGCGAAGCGCAGCGGGTGCCACGTCTGGCCGGTTGCCGATGTCGCCTGGGCCGTCGCGGCGGTGGTCGTCAAACAGGTGTGGACGGTGCATGAAGCCGGCCTCGGGCTCACCGTGTCTGGCTGGTTGCTGACCATCGCCTCCGCGGCGCTTCTCGGATGTCTGCTGATCGCGCTGCCGGTGCGGCTGCGGCCATGGGTGTGCTGGTCAACCGTCGCCGTGGTCACGGCGGTGATGTCGGCCGATGTGCTGTATCAGAGGTTCTTCGGCGACCTGGTGTCGGTCGCATCGATCAGTGCGGCGGGTCAGATCTCGACCGTCGAGAAGAGCGTCCGCAGTCTGATCGAGGTCGGCGACGTCTGGCTGTGGGCCGACCTGGCACCGGCACTGGTCGTGGTGTGGGTGGTGTCACGCTCGGCGACCGGGAGAACCGCCGCAGTCCGTCGTGCAGG
>JASFPU010000079.1:0-9349 GCA_050115855.1 Holophagae bacterium | reverse complement strand
CCGCGAAGAGAATCACATCAACCCGCAAGTCACGTGCAACACGTGCCACCGATGAAGCCGGAGCAGGGCATGAACTACTGGCGGAGCCTGGACGAGCTCGAGCGGACCCCCGAGTTTCAGGAGGCGGTCCAGCGCGAGTTTCCGAACGACGAGTGGGACCGGCTGCCGCCGGCGACGCGGCGGCAGTTCCTCAAGGTGATGGGCGCCTCGTTGGCCATGGCGGGGTTGACCTCGTGCCGGTGGCCGAAAGAGGAGATCGTCCCGTTCGCACACCGGCCCGACGGGCGCACCCCCGGCGTCGCCGAGCAGTACGCCACGGCGATGGAGATCGGCGGCTCGGCGCTCGGACTGCTGGTCACCTCGATGGACGGCCGGCCGATCAAGAACGAGGGAAACCCGCTTCACCCCGACAGCCTCGGCGCCCTGCCGGCGACGGCACAGGCCGACCTGCTCGGCGTCTACGATCCGGACCGGAGCCGGAAGGTCGTCTTCCGTCGGGATGGTCAGGACTTCGCCAAGACCTGGCAGGACTTCGTCGACTGGGCGGCCGAGCACGTCGCGACCGACGGCGCCGGCGCCGCGATTCTCGCCGAGCCGTCATCGTCACCGACGCTGGCCCGGCTGCGGGCCGAGCTCGCCGAGGCCCGACCCGGGCTCGGGTGGTACGACTATCAGCCGGTGACGAGGGACGCCGAGCATGCGGGCACGATCCGAGCCTTCGGTCGCCCGATGCGGGTCCACGCCCACCTCGATCGGGCCAAGGTCATCGCCTGCTTCGACGCCGACCCGTTCTTCGACCATCCGGCGGCGATTTCCTACGCCCGGGCGTTCGCCGAGGCGCGCCGGCCGTCGCCGAACGGCATCTGCCGCTTGTGGGTCGCCGAGCCGAGCTTCACCATCACCGGCGGCCGCGCCGATCACCGTACTGCGGTGCCTCGGTCGCAGGTCGCCAGGCTACTCGCGGGTGTCGCGCGCGAGCTGGTCGCCACCCATCGACTCGAGCTGCCGCCCGAGGCGGTCAACCTGGAGTCGGCATTCGGCTCGGCGCGCCCCGACAGCGACCACTTCGTTGTCGAGCTGGCCGCCGACCTGATGGCCAACCGTGGCGCCGGCCTGATCCTCGTCGGACCCGACCAACCGGCTGAGGTCCACACGCTGGCGGCGGTGCTCAACCAGGGGCTCGGGGCGGTCGGCAGCACGCTGAGCTACACCGAAGAGCCCGAACCGGAGCGCCCCGGTCACTTCGAGGCGATCACCGAGCTCGCCGAACGGCTTCGATCCGGCGAGATCACGACGTTGATCGTGCTCGGCGGCAACCCGGCGTACGACGCCCCGGCGGAGCTCGGCTTCGCCGAGTTGCTCGAGGCGGTGCCCCACTCTGCTCACCTGAGCCTGCACGACGACGAGACGTCGCGCCGGTGCAGCTGGCGGCTGCCACGTGCCCACGCCCTCGAGAGCTGGGGTGACGGACGAGCGTGGGACGGCACCATCACGCTCCAGCAGCCGCTCATCCGGCCGCTGTACGACGGTTGGACGATCATCGAGGTTGCGGCGGCTGTTCTCGACGGTGCGCCGCCGAAGGGCTACGACGAGGTCCGCGAGACCGCTGTCGGCTACCTTGGCGGTGCCGACGACGTGCGCTGGAAACGCGCCCTGCACGATGGAATCGCGGCCGGAACCGCGTGGCCGCCGGCCGACGTCGCGCTCGACGGATCGAGCCTGGCCGGCGCCGGCGCGCCGCTCGCCGCCCTGATCGACGCCGATCCGCCGACCGCGGCTCGGCCCGAGCTCGTGCTGTGCCCCGACCGCAAGGTGTACGACGGCCGGTGGACGAACAATGCGTGGCAGCAGGAGCTGCCCGATGCGATCACCAAGACGACCTGGGACAACGTGCTCCAGGTCGCTCCCCCGACCGCCCGAGAGATGGGGTTGAAGGAGGGCGACCTGGTCGAGCTGACGGCGCACGGCACGACCGTCGAGCTGCCGGTCTGCGTCGTGCCGGGCCAGGCGCGAGCCGCGGTGACGACGACGCTCGGCTACGGTCGAACCGCCGCCGGCAGCGTCGGCAACGGCGTCGGCGCCAACTGCTATCCGCTGCGCACCGCCGCGTCGCCCGGTGGTGTGGCGGAGGTCGAGATCCGAAGGACCGGCCGGTCGGTGGTGCTGGCCTCGACGCAGGACCACTTCGTGATCGACTCGAAAGGCTTCGGTGCGCGCCGCGGCCGGATCTCGAAGCTGGTTCGCGAGGCGAGCCTCGACACCTTCCTCGCGGATCCGGACGTGTTTCACCACATGGATCACCACCCGCCGCTGACGTCGCTCTGGAAGGACCTCGAGTTCCCCGGCGAGCAGTGGGGGATGGCGATCGATCTCAACGCCTGCAACGGCTGCAACGCCTGCGTCGTTGCGTGTCAGGCCGAGAACAACATCCCGGTGGTCGGCCGCGAGCAGGTCATCCACCAGCGCGAGATGCACTGGCTCCGGGTCGACCGCTACTACAAGACCGAGCCCGGGGTCGGCCCGGACGACGTCGACCAGGCCGAGCTGGCGTTTCTGCCCATGGCCTGTGTCCAGTGCGAGAACGCGCCGTGCGAGCAGGTCTGTCCGGTGGCCGCGACGCAGCACACGGAGGACGGGCTCAACGCCATGGTCTACAACCGGTGCATCGGCACGCGCTACTGCTCGAACAACTGTCCTTACAAGGTGCGGCGCTTCAACTTCTTCAACTACCACAAGAACCTCGACGAGGTATCCAAGCTGCACTTCAACCCCGAGGTCACGGTGCGCAGCCGGGGCGTCATGGAGAAGTGCACCTACTGCGTCCAGCGGATCCACACGGTCCGGATCGACGCGCGCAACGACAGCCGTCCGATCGCCGACGGCGAGATCACGCCGGCGTGCGCCCAGACCTGTCCGACGCAGGCGATCACCTTCGGCGACCTCAACGATTCGACCAGCGAGGTTTCCAGGCTGCGCGAGGACAAGCGGGCCTACGCCATCCTGGCCGAGCTCAACATCCGGCCTCGGACGCAGTACATGGCGCGTTTGACGAACAAGACCGGCGGTTCCGGTGGCGGGTCCGCAGCGCCTCACCATGATGACGAACCGCACCACGGGAAGGAGGGCTGAAGGTGATGAGCGCCTCCGCCCCCGCCGAGCTGGCGTACCTGGACAACACCACCGACGATCCGACCCGTCGGGCGCCGTTGGTAGTCGGTGACAACGACTTCCACAGCGTGACCGAAAAGGTGTGCGGCATCGTCGAGATGCCGCGGACCCCGCCCGCATGGTGGGTCGCCTTCTTCATCTCGGTCAGCATGACCGGCGTCCTGTTCGCCATGATCACCTATCTCGTGACGACCGGCGTCGGGGTCTGGGGCCTGCAGGTGCCGGTCGCCTGGGGTTGGGCGATCGTCAACTTCGTGTTCTGGGTCGGCATCGGCCACGCCGGGACACTGATCTCGGCGATTCTCTTCCTGCTGCGACAGAAGTGGCGTACCAGCATCAACCGTTTCGCCGAGGGCATGACCATCTTTGCGGTCGTCTGTGCTGGGGTCTTTCCCGGCATCCACGTCGGCCGTGTCTGGGTCGCGTACTGGCTGTTTCCGATTCCGAATCAGATGTCGATGTGGCCGAACTTCCGGTCGCCGCTGCTGTGGGACGTGTTCGCGGTCGGGACCTACGCCACCGTGTCGCTGCTGTTCTGGTACATGGGGATGATTCCCGATCTGGCGACCATCCGGGATCGGGCCACGAGCAAGATCCGGTGGGCGATCTACGGCGTGCTCAGCCTCGGTTGGCGATCGTCGAACCGGCACTGGCACCGGTTCGAGATGGCCTACCTGCTGCTCGCCGCGCTCGCCACGCCGCTCGTGCTGTCGGTGCACTCGGTGGTGAGCTTCGACTTCGCGGTGTCGATCGTCCCCGGCTGGCACACCACGATCTTCCCGCCGTACTTCGTCGCCGGGGCGATCTTCTCCGGTTTCGCGATGGTTGTGACGCTCGCGATCCCGACCCGGAAGTTCTTCCACCTCGAGGAGATCATCACCCTGCGCCACCTCGAGAGCATGGCCAAGATCATGCTCGCCACGGGCATGATGGTCGGCTTGGCATACTCGACCGAGTTCTTTATCGCGTGGTACAGCGGCAACACGTACGAGGCCTTCGCCTTCGTCAACCGTGCCTTCGGCCCGTACGCCTGGGCCTACTGGATCATGGTCAGCTGTAACGTCCTGGTGCCACAGATCTTCTGGATCAAGAAGTTCCGGACCAACATGCTGGTGCTCTGGCTGGCGTCGATCCTGATCAACGTCGGCATGTGGTTCGAGCGCTTCGTCATCGTCGTGACCTCGCTCAGCCGCGACTTCCTGCCGTCGAGCTGGGGCTACTACAAGCCGACCATCGTCGACGTCCTGACCTTTGCCGGCAGCTTCGGTCTGTTCATGACACTGTTCCTGCTCTTCGTCCGGTTCCTGCCCATCGTCGGCATGGCCGAGGTCAAGGGTGTGATGCCCCAGGCTCACCTCAAGGACGTTGCGGTGCAGGGTCACGGTGACTACCACGGCGACATCCTCACCGAACGCGGGGAGGTGCGGAGATGAGCGCAGACAGCACGGTTCGAAGCGCGGCACCGGAGCGGTCGCAGCGTCTGTACGCCCTCGTCGCGGACTTCGACAAGGTCGACGAGTTCCTCGACGCGGTCCGGCGCGTCCGTGCTGCGGGTTTCACCCGGTGGGACTGCCACACCCCGTTCGTGCTCCACGGGCTCGACGACGCCATGGGCATCAAACCGACCAAGCTCCCGTTCGTCGTTTTCGGAGCAGGTCTGACAGGCTGCGCCGTCGGGCTCGGTCTGCAGTGGTTCACCAATGCCTTCGACTACCCGTTCCTGATCAGTGGCAAGCCGATCTTCAGCCTGCCGGCCAACATCCCGGTCACCTTCGAGCTGACGATCCTGTTCGCGGCGATCTCCGCGCTGGTGGGGATGCTCGCCTTCAACGGCCTGCCGCGGCTGTCCCATCCGCTGCACTCGAGCCGGCTGATGAAGCGCGCCACCGACGATCGGTTCCTGATCAGCATCGAGTCGGCAGATCCGAAGTTCGACGAAGCTGGCACCCGGGAGCTGCTCGAATCGCTCGGCGCGCTCAACGTCGAAGCGGTGGTGGAGGCCTGACATGCCGCGCTGGTTGACGTCGACCGTTGTCCTGCTCGTCGTCCTGTCCTGGATCCCGCTCGCACTCGCGGTGCGGGCGCGGGTGGTCAAGAAGGCCGAGCCGCGGATCCACATCATTCCTGACATGGACAATCAACCCAAGGTCAAGCCGCAGTCCCGCTTCGTGCTGTTCGCCGACCGACGCGGTATGCGACCACCGGTGCCGGGCACCGTCGCCCGCGGCACCGTGATCGGCGAGCCGGCTCTGACCGCGGGCCGGAACCTGGACGACAGCTTCATCGAGGCGATTCCGGTCCCGGTGACGTCGCCGCTGCTGCAACGCGGCCGTCAGCGCTACGACATCTACTGCTCGCCCTGCCACGGGCTGTCCGGTTACGGCGATGGCATGGTGTCGCGGCGGGCCGAGCAGCTCCAGGAGGGGACCTGGATTCCGCCCACCTCGTTCCACACCGAGGTCGTGCGCGGCCGACCGCCGGGCCACATCTTCAACACGATCACCAACGGTATCCGCAACATGCCGTCGTACTCCAGTCAGATCCCGGTGGCCGACCGGTGGGCGATCGTCGCCTACGTCCGGGCGCTCCAGCGGAGCCAGGACGCGACCGTGGACGACGTCCCCGCCGATCTACGGGCACAGCTGCGATAGCGAGGCGCACATGCACAAGGACGTTCTCGACATCACCACCGAGCCGCGACACCTGGAGGGACGGGCGACCAGGTGGGCGGGGATCGCCGCCGCCCTGGGTGTGGTCGGTATCGTCGCCTCGTTGTGGCTGGCGCGGACCATCGACGGCGGCGTCGGCTACCTGCTCGAGACCTACCTGGTCTCGTTCGCGTTCTTTCTCAGCCTCAGCCTGGGGGCGCTGTTCTTCGTCATGCTTCACCACGTGACCCGCGCCGGCTGGAGCGTGGTCGTACGGCGGATCGCCGAGGCGATGGCGGCCAACGTCTGGCTCATGGCGCTTCTCGTGCTGCCGATTCTGTTCGGCGTGGAGCACCTGTATCACTGGGCGCACCCGGGAGCGGCCGAGCACGACGCGCTGATCGCCGGGAAGGTCGGGTTCCTCAATACGACGTTCTTCACGATCCGTGTCGTCCTCTACTTCGTCATCTGGTCGGTGCTGGCGTGGTTCTTCTACGCGACCTCGAAGGCGCAGGATGCGAGCGGCGATCCCGCACTGACGCGTCGCATGGAGATGCTCTCTGCGCCCGGTATCGTGCTGTTCGCCCTGTCGCTCAACTTCGCCGCGTTCGACCTGCTGATGTCGCTCGATCCGCACTGGTTCAGTACGATCTACGGGGTCTACTACTTCGCGGCGGCGGTACTTCTGTTCTTCGCGGTCATGCCCGAGGTGATGCTGTGGCTTCAGACCCGGGGCCTGCTCAGGCACGCGGTCACCGTCGAGCACTACCACGACATCGGCAAGTTCATGTTCGCTTTCACCGTGTTCTGGGCCTACATCGCGTTCTCGCAGTACATGCTGATCTGGTACGGCAATATCCCCGAGGAGACCGAATGGTTCCTCAAGCGGCAGACCGGAGGTTGGACCGCGATCTCGCTGACGCTGCTGTTCGGCCACTTCGTGCTGCCGTTCCTGATGTTGATCTCGCGCCATGTCAAGCGGCGGCCGCTGCCGCTGGCGGCGATCGGCGTCTTCGTGGCCGTGATGTGCTGGATCGACATGTACTGGCTCGTCATCCCCGAGTTCAGCGAGGGGGTGGCGCGTTTCGGGATTCTCGACGTCGCGGTCTGGCTCGCGATAGCCGGGGTTTACTCGGCAGTGCTCATCTGGCGGCTCGGCCGGACCTCACTGGTGCCCGACAAGGACCCGCGGCTTGTCGAGTCGCTCGCGTTCGAAAACGCGTAAATCAACTCTGAATTATGAATTATGAATTATGAATTATGAATGACATCGCAATGACGAGCTCCCAATTCAGAATTGAGAATTAAGAACTGAGAATTGAAAATTAAGAATTAAGAACTGGGAATTGGAGTGGTGTGATGAGATATGACGATCCGAATGTGGCGGCCTCGGCGGTGGTGGGGATCGTCGGCGCGATTCTGCTTTTCGTCATCATCGTGCTGCTCCAGGCGTGGTTCTACCGCGCCGAGCAGGCCGAGCAGTACCGCAAGGTCTTCAGCCAGCCGTACCAGGAGTTGCAGACCGTCGACAGCGAGCAGCTCGAGCAGCTCGGCAGCTATGGTTGGGTCAGCGAGCCGGACGGTGTCGTCCACATCCCCATCGAGCGCGCCATGGAGCTCGTCGCCGCCGAGGCCGAGTAAGCACGTCATCCGCGGTCCCACCGACCACCCTGTGTCAGAACGGGACCGAGCCCGCCGAAGTGGCCGAGGACGGGAATCCGGTCGTCCGGTACGAGGCGGGAGCTGGCACCGTCCTTGCTCGAGATATCATGGACCGAGCGTACCCGGGTGTCGGCGGTATCATGGCATGAGCGATCGGTGACGCCGCCGTGGTCTACGCGGTGAACCGCGCTGCGGGCGCCGGTTGCGTTCGACGACCGATCGGAGCGGCTTCCGGGAGGACCTCGATGAGGCGCCTTATTGACGACAACCGGCCGGGGCGACACTCCCGACCGACGGCGCGTCCGGCCGACCGGCGGCGCCCTTGGGGGTGTGGCGATGCCTGAGACACGAGTGATGACGGTGGATGACTCCGCCGCCATTCTCACCATCATCGCGGCCTACCTCGAGGACTCGGAGTTCACGGTCGTGGCGTCGGAACGCGACGGCCGCCGGGCGGTCGATCGCTTCCAGGAGATCCGACCCGACGTGGTGCTGCTCGACCTCATCATGCCGGGGCAGTCCGGCGTCGACACGCTGCGCCAGATTCTCGAACTCGACCCGTCGGCCTGCGTCGTGATGATCTCATCGCTCGGCACCGAGGACGCCGTCCACGAGTGCCTCAGCGCCGGTGCGACGAGCTTTCTTCAGAAGCCCTTCACGCGGGACGATTTCATCGCCTTCATGCGCGGTCTGGACACACGTTCGGCTGGAGGCCAGTGATGGCCAGCATGTTCTTCGGACAGTATCTCCTGGCCAAGGGCGCCATCGACAGGGCGGCCCTGCTCGACGCCCTCGAACGGCAGCGGCGGTCCAACCTGAGCCTGCCCGAGCTGGCCGTCCGCAATGGTCTGATGGACGCGGCGCACGCGGACGCGGTCAACGTGGCCTACCGCATGTCGTCTCGCGCGATCGAGGCCATTCTGGTCGACACTGGCGGCCTGTCCGCCGAGCAGGTCGATCGGCTCAAGAACACGCAGAGGTCGAGCTGGCTGAGAATCGGCGCGGCACTCGTCGAAGGCGGCCACCTGAGCGACGAGGACATCGCACGCCACCTCGAGGACTACCGCTCGATGGAGAGCGCCGCGGACCAGCGGATCCGCGACGCCATGCGGCACCTGCCCGATGCCGATGCGGTGACCACGTGCGTCGAGCTCTCGGTCTTCCACTTCTCCCGGGTCACGGGTCGACCCGCGAAGCTCGAATCGGTGTCGGTCGAACCAGCGGTGCCGGCAGCCGACCGGCGCCGATTTTCGCAGCGCATCGCCGGCGACGGCGACTTCACGATCGCCGTCGACCTCCCGCCGGAGCTCGCGGCGGCGTTGGCGCGTGGGATGCTCGGTTTCGAGGTCGATCCGGGCAGCGAGCCGGAGTCCGATGCGGTCTGCGAGTACCTCAATCTGATCGGCGGCAACGCCTGCACCCGAATCGAGCAGCTCGGTCGGCTGCTGCGGCCCGACCCGCCGACCTGGGTCGACCGCGTCGAGGACGCCGCCGAGTCCGATCCTGCGGTCCGGGCGACCGTGGTCTCCGGCGACACCCCCTTCGAGGTGTCGGTCTTCACCGCGGGTGTCGACGACGCATGAGGTGGCGGATGGACTGCCGCGACGCCGGCTGCCCGGACGTCGAGAGACAATGGAACGGTGGCCGGCGGTGAAGCGGGACCTCGCCTACGTCGTGCACTCCGATCAGGTGGTCGCCAAACGGGTGAGCCAGGCGCTGCGCGACGCCGACTTCGAGGTCTCGAGCATGACCTCGGTCGAGGAGGCCGAGGGGGTCATCAACGAGCGCCAGTTCGACCTGCCGGACGCGATTCTCACGCCGCTCCGCGACATGGAGAGTGGCGACTCGATCCTGATCCGACTGCTCGAGTC
>JASFPU010000078.1:0-9357 GCA_050115855.1 Holophagae bacterium | reverse complement strand
ATCCGAATCGGGATCGGGAGCGGGATCGGGATCGGGAGCGGGATCGGTGAGAGGATAGGACATGACTACCGACGACCAGAAGGTGATCTTCTCGATGGTGCGGGTCAGCAAGACCCACGGCCAGCGGCAGGTGCTGCGTGACATCTCGCTCGGTTTCTTCCACGGCGCCAAGATCGGCGTGCTGGGCCTCAACGGCGCCGGCAAGTCGACCCTGCTCAAGATCATGGCCGGGGTCGAGGAGCCGTCCAACGGCGAGGTGGCGCGGGCGCCCGGCTACAACGTCGGTCTGCTCGAGCAGGAGCCCGAGCTCGAGGCCGGGAAGACCGTGCTCGAGATCGTCGAACAGGGCGCGGCCGAGGCCAAGGCCCTGCTCGCCGAGTATGACGAGCTCGCCGACCGCTTCGCCGAGCCGATGGACGCCGATGAGATGCAGGCGGTGCTCGACCGCCAGGCCGGGGTCCAGGACAGGATCGAGGCGATGGGCGCCTGGGAGCTCGACTCCCGGCTCGAGCTCGCGATGGATGCCCTGCGTTGCCCGCCGCCGGACACGCCGGTGGAGGTCCTGTCGGGCGGCGAGCGGCGCCGCGTCGCGTTGTGCCGGCTGCTCATCCAGCATCCCGACATCCTGCTGCTCGACGAGCCCACCAATCACCTCGACGCCCTGTCGGTTGCCTGGCTCGAGCGCCACCTCGCCGACTACCTGGGGACCGTCATCGCCGTCACCCACGACCGGTACTTCCTCGACAACGTCGCCGGCTGGATCCTCGAGCTCGACCGCGGCCACGGGATCCCGTGGAAGGGCAACTACTCGTCCTGGCTCGAGCAGAAGGAGGAGCGGCTCCGACAGGAGGAGAGGAGTGAGGGGCGGCGGCAGAAGACCCTGGAGCGCGAGCTCGAGTGGATCCGGATGGCGCCGCGCGCCCGCCACGCCAAGGGCAAGGCTCGCATCAGCGCCTATCAGGAGCTGCTGTCCCAGGAACCGGACGCGATGGTGCGGGAGCTCGAGATCTTCATCCCGCCCGGACCACGGCTCGGTGACGTCGTCATCGAGGCGGACGGGCTGGCCAAGGGCCACGGCGACAAACTGCTGTTCGATGGTCTGAGCTTCTCGGTGCCGCCGGGCGCCATCGTCGGGATCATCGGCGGCAACGGCGCCGGAAAGACCACCCTGTTCGAGCTGATTACCGGGGTTCAGGAACCGGACGCGGGCAGGGTGCGACTCGGCGACACCGTCCAGCTCGGCTATGTTGACCAGTCGCGGTCGACCCTCGACCCGGAGCAGAGCGTGTGGCAGGTCATCTCGGAGAGCTCGGACTCGATCTGGCTCGGCCGTGCCGAGGTCAACTCCCGAGCGTACGTCGGCCGCTTCAACTTCACCGGATCCGATCAGCAGAAGCCGGTCAAGGCATTGTCGGGTGGCGAACGCAACCGGGTCCACCTGGCGCGGATGCTCAAGGAGGGCGCCAACGTCCTGCTGCTCGACGAGCCGACCAACGACCTGGACGTCAACACGCTGCGAGCGCTCGAGGAGGCCCTGCTCAACTTCGCCGGCTCTGTGCTGGTGATCTCCCACGATCGGTGGTTTCTCGATCGAGTAGCGACGCACATGCTCGCGTTCGAGGGTGGCAGCCACGTCGAGTGGTTTCCGGGGCCATACGCCGATTACCTCGCGGACCGGAAACGACGCCTCGGCGACGAGGCCGACAGGCCACACCGGGTGACCTACCGACGGCTGACAAGGTAACGCGAACCGGCCCGGTCGGCTCTGGTATCATCACCTGCAATCGAGACGCAACCGCGACGGTACGCTCCGGGAGAGCCGCCGGCCGCACACCATCGCGTCGAACCGGGAAAGGAAGACCCATGAGAACCACCCTCATCTTCGCTACTCTGGCCTCTCTGGCGATGCCGGCGTACGCCGGCGTCGTGTACGACATCGACAGCAGCTACGGCGGCACGAGCCAACAGACGTCGATCGCGGTCGACGGCGCGCGGATGAAGCTCGACGTCGCGTCGGGCGACGTCGACCGGAGCGGCTACATGATCTTCGACGGCGACCGACACGAGATGACCGTCGTCAATCCTGAGGACCGCAGCTACTTCGTGATTGACGAGGCGCAAATGAAGAAGCTCGCGGAGACCGTCAATCAGGCCATGGCCTCCATGGAGCAGGCACTTGCGGCCATGCCCGAGGCCCAGCGGGCGCAGATGGAGAAGATGATGAAGAGCCGGATGCCGGCGGGTAGCGAGCCGCGCGAGCCCTCCGAGCTGAAGAAGACCGGCGCCTCCGACACCGTCAACGGCTACGACTGCACGATCTACGAGGTCTGGCGAAGCGGAGTCCGCGAGCGCGAGCTCTGCGTCACGGATTGGGACAACGTCGCCGGCGGTCCGGACGTCGCGAAGGTGTTCGCAGAAATGGGCGACTTCATGACCGAGATGCTCGACAGTCTGCCGAAGATCGGAGGACACACCCTCGGCAACGAGGCGTTCGAGCACATGAAGGAGATCGACGGCTTCCCGGTTCGGACCCGCGAGTACGGCAGCGACGGCGTGCTCGACGGCCAGTCGGAGCTGACGTCATCGACCGAGACCGCCATCGACACGGCCGAGTTCGAACCGCCGGCGGGGTTCAAGAAGCAGGACCTCATGAAAGGGATGAAGTAGCGACTCGGACGGCTCGATCGACGTCGGGCCCGGCCTGGAGCACCCCGCTGAATCACGGCGCCGCCGCCACGCTCGGCCGTGCGACGCGCACCCCGAACCGCCGACGGAATCAGTCCTCGGCTTGGCGTCGATCGACGCCTGAACGACGCTCGGCCTTCCGGCGGTCGCGACCGGAGCGACGCTCCTTGTCGTCAGGCCAGTTGGGATCGGGCTTCTTCCTGCGGTCGGCGCTCGAGCGCCGATCGGTACCGCTGCGACGGTCTGTGCCGGATCGCCTCTCGTTCATTGTGCCTCCCCACGGTCGCTGATCCAAGGGTACCGCCGATCGGGCCGGCTCACAAGCCGCCGTCGTCGAGCCCGAGGCGCCGCTCGAGCCGGGCAACTCGTTCATCCAGCTCGGCGATTCGCGCGGCCAGCCCGGTCTCCGCCGACACCGACGGAACGTCCACCGTGTCGGTCGGCTCACCCGCAAGAAGGTGCATCCAGCGTGCCTCCTTCTGTCCCGGTTGGCGCTCGAGCTGCGCGACGAGCGGCTCGTCACCCTCGGACAGCTCGATCAAGGTGGTCTCGATCGCCGAGATCGAGTCGAAGCTCGCCATCCGCTCGGTTCGAGCTCGGAGCTCGCCGCTGGTCTGCGGGCCGCGGAGCATCAGCGCCGCCACCACCGCCATTGCGCCGTCCGACACGCCCCATTTGCGGTCGAGCGTGTGACTCCAGCGCGTTGCCCGTGCCCCCTCCTCCGGCCACACCATCACCTCGCTGCGGAGCCTGGACAGCGTGCTCTCGACGTCGTCCGGGGTCATCTGCATGACGGGATGGCGGTTGCTCTTCTGATTGCACGCTGCGGTCAGTGCGTTGACCGTCAGAGGGTAGGCGTCGGGCGTCGTTCGCTGTTTCTCGAGCAGACAGCCGAGGACCCGGACCTCGGCACCGTCCAGCTCACGGGGTAGACGCATGAGGGCCTCCAGATCGCGATCATTGTAGGCCCTCGCGACCGTCAGTGAAGGACCGCTTCGAGAAAACGTTCGTCATCCGCCGCGACGCCACCCATCGAGCGCCCGACCACACCGCCCATCATCCTGGCCATCATGCCGATGTTCATGTGCGACACCCACACCGAGCCGTCGGCGAGCTCGTACACCGACCATGAGCACGGCATGATCGCCGACAGCTTGGGGCTGGCGCCGAGCACGGTCTTCGCGACCGGCGGCTTGCACATGAAGTAGAGCCGGATCCGCTGGACATTATTTGGCATGGCGTTCTTCGCCGCGAGCTTGGCCGACATGTCGAGGCTCTCCATCGGGAAGCTCCAGCCGTCGTTGCCAGGAACGACCTCTTCAATGGCCTGACAGGTTGCCTCGAACGACTTCGAGCTCCGCTCGGGAACCACCATCGACGATCGCATCACGAGCACGACGACGACAGTGGTGACAACCACACCTACGATGAATCCGGCAATCACGGCGACGGGCACGTTCATGAACCGTTCCTCCTCGAGATTCGAGTCTCTGTCCAGTACATCGCTAGTATAGAATATAGTTAAACATAGTCAACCCGCCGGCATGGGCTCATTCAGCGCCCGGTCGTGACCTCGGATACAGCCATATGCCCGGGCTCCCACCTATCGTTGAACAGAGGTGTGGAGATTGGACATGCCCAACGGTCGAGCCACGCTGGTGGCGCTCGGCATCACGCTCATCGCCACCGCCGCGGCCGCCCGGGACTGGCACGTGGCGCCGGACGGGGTCGACGGCGGTCCCGGCACGGTCGCCGAGCCGCTCGCCACCATCGCCCACGCGGTGGGTCGGGCGGCGCCGGGCGATGCCGTCCTGCTCGAGCGCGGCGGGACCTATGTCACTACCGACGTCAACGCCGGCTCGACCTTGAGCTTCGACGCCTACGGCAACGGTCCGCGACCGGTGGTCACGCCGAGCATCCGCGTCACGGCCGGCGGCGTCTGGGGCTCCAACCCCGCGGTCCGAACTGCATCGGTCGCGCAGCGCGTCGTCGCCTGCTTCGTCGACGGCCGTTTCGTCCGCCTCGCGCGCTGGCCGAACATCGACGACGGGTTCCTGAGAAACGACGCCGACAACCAGCCCGACCAGATCGTCGATGCGGAGCTCACGACCCGACCCGGCGTCGCGCCCGGACGGTGGACCGGGGCGCAGGTCCGCTGGCGGCGCTGGAGCTGGTGGTGGGAGACTCGCCCCATCACCCAGCACGGGCCGGTCGACACCCTGGTCCTCGGTCCCGAGGGCAGGTTTCAGGACGACTTCTCCGACCCGGGCTCGGGCTACTTCATCGACGGCGATCTGGACGAGCTGGACGCACCCGGCGAGTGGCACTGGGAGGCCGGGGTGCTCTACCTCTACCCACCGACGTGGGCCAACCCGTCGGCCATGCGCGTCGACGTGGTGACGTCCACCAGCACCGACGTCCTGGTCGACCACGATGACGAGCCCGAGGTCCTGCGCACCACGGGCACGTCGTTGCGCAACCTGCACTTCTCGCGCACCTACGGCACCGTACTCGGGCTCAACGGGCCCGCCACGGTCGAGGACTGCACGTTTTCCGAGATCGGCAGCAACGCCATCCACTACACCTGGAACGCCCAACCCTTCGTGATCCGTCGGTCGGTGTTCCGGGACGTCCGGAATATCGCGATCCGAGGCTGGGCCGATCCAGCCGCCCCCGCCGGGTCGCTCATCGAGCGCAACCTGTTCCTGCGGATCGGCGCCGAGCCGGGCTACGGCGGATGGGGCTCGTGGCACGCGGCCGGTGTCATCATCGGCCGGGCCAATGCGGCGGTGGTGCGGCTCAACCGGTTCGTCGACACCGGCTACGCCGGGGTCATCCTGGGCAGCGACGGCCAGACCGTCGAGAACAACGTCTTCGTCCGTACCATGGGCACGCTGAACGACGGCGGCGCGGTCTACACCAACTGCAACGCGTCACAGATCCGCGGCAACATCATCCTCGACACCATCGGCGACCTCGAGTACTCCCACGAGTGGTGGCCGCTGGGGCACGGTGTCTGGCCCGAGTTCCTGTCCGACTTCCACGACACCGTCATCGAGAACAACACGATCTACGGCAGCAACGGACACGGCATCTTCCTGCCCAACAACTTCACCTGCACGATCACCGGCAATGTCGTCGTCGACAACCGTCGTGCGGGGCTGTCTCTGTCCTACGACACCGACCCGAACCAGGGCCACACCATCTCCGGCAACACGCTGGTCTCGGTCCGCCCGTCGCGGCGCATCGTCCGACCCGAGAACCTGTCCCACTGGTGGCTACCGCCCTACGCCGAGCCCGATCCCGTGACCCTCGAGTACGAGCACCCGGGCGACTACGGCACCATGAGCCACACCACGTTCGTCGCCCCGACCTCGGTCGCCGGCGTCATACGGAAGACTCCCGACAACACGATGTTCTCAACGCTGGCCGCGTGGATCGCCGATGCACCATGGGCGTCCGCTGTCGGCAGCCTGATCAGCCGCAGCAACGCCGTGCTGCTGTTCAACGACACCGAGGCGACGGCCGACGTCGCGGTGCCGGCCGGCGTCTGGACCCTGCCCGACGGCTCGCCGGTCGGCTCAACCGTGTCGCTCGAGCCGTTCCGCAGCTCGGTCCTCGTCACCGCCGACGCCGTCCCCGCCTCACCGCCCTACGTCGCCGCGTCGGGCATCGACTGGCGAGCGCCCGTCCCGGTCATCACCTACCTCGGCGACACCGGCGTGCTCTTCGCCGACGGCTTCGAATCCGGCGATACTGGAGCGTGGGCGGCGCCCTGACGGGACTCTGATCGAACCCTCGACCACGATCAGGCGGGTGGGTGTTCAATAATCGACCGAACTAGCGCATAATATCTGATCAATCGTTCAGATGTGCCCTCGGGAGAGTTCCGACGGCCGTGCGGGTGATGCTGGGAGGCGTGAATGGTGCGTGACGATGACCAGAGAGACGGGAAACCGCTCGGCGAATCTGCGTTGAACGATGGCGCAAATCCGGGGCGACCGTCGGACAAGGCGGTCGAGCTGGAGCTGACCCTCTCGATGGGACCGCCCGTCGAGGCGGCTGAGGCGCGGCCGATACCGACTGATGCGATCGACGGGTACCGGCTCGTTCGGCTGCTCGGAGAGGGCGGCATGGGCGTGGTGTACGAAGCGGAGCAGCGGTCCCCTCGCCGCCGTGTGGCGCTCAAGCTGATGCGTCACAACCACCTGGTGGACGACATCCACATCCGCCTGTTCCATCGCGAGGCCGAGACCCTGGCACGGCTCCGGCATCCGATGATCGCCGCGATCTACGAGTCGGGGCACACACATGACGGCCACGACTTCTTCGCCATGGAGCTGGTCCGCGGACGAACCCTGAACGACTGGATCGCGTCGCGCCCGGATCTGTCCTCGTCGCAGGAGCTCACCGAGCGTCTCCGGCTGTTTCAATCGATCTGCGAACCGGTCCAGTATGCCCACCAGCGGGGCGTCATTCACCGTGATCTCAAACCTGCGAACATCATGATCAGCGATCATGTGAGCGATCCGGAGGCGGCGTCGAGCGTCGGAGCGACGGTCAAGATCCTCGATTTCGGTCTCGCCCGAATCACCGATCCGGAGTTGCAGGCGGCGACCATGATGACCGAGGTCGGCGCGATCCGAGGCACTCTCGCCTACATGAGCCCCGAGCAGGCCCGCAGCGATCTCGACGCGATCGATGTCCGGACCGACGTCTATGCGTTGGGCATGATCCTGTTCGAGATGTTGACCAACACTCGGCCCTACGATCTGAGCAACATGACCCTGGTCGACGCGCTCCGGATGATCTGCGAGGAGCCCCCGAGGCCCCTCCGGCTTTGCGCGAGAGACAGCGAGCGGCTGGACCGCGACCTCGAGACCATCGTCGGCAAGGCGCTGGACAAGGACCAGAACCGGCGCTACGGAACCGTAGCCGAGCTGGCCGATGACATCGATCGCTACCTCGGCGCGCGCCCGATCCTGGCGCGACCGCCATCCGCCTCGTACCGAGCGCAGAAGTTCGCCCAGCGTCACCGTGCCGGGGTCGCAGCCGCCGCTGTCGTGCTGCTCGCCCTCGTCACCGGGATCGTCGGTGTTGTCTCCGGGCTCGTGCGAGCTCGAGCGGCGGAGACCCAGGCCCATCGCGAGGCGGCGACGTCAGCCAAGGTCTCCGACTTCCTCGCCGACATGCTCGCATCGGTCGACGCCCAGCAGATCGGTCGGATGCTGCTCGACGACCTCGAACAGAGCGTCTCGTCGATCGCTTCTTCGCGTCGCCTCGATGCCGAGGAGGCGGTCAAGCTGTTCCGGCAGGCGACACTCGAAGTGAGCGGGACGGAGATCGGCCGGCGTGTGGTGGACAGCGCCATCCTGGCGCGGGCCGGTGCCGCGGTTTCCGAACGGTTTGCGGACGAACCCGATGTTGCCGGCCACCTCGAGCAGACACTCGCGGAAACCTACGATCGGCTCGGTCTGTACGAGCCGGCAATGAAGCACGCCCGTCGCGCCGTCGACATCCTGACGACGGCGGCTGGTGCGCACGACGTGGCGGCCCTGCGTTCGAGGGCTCTGGTCGGCCTGATCGAATACCGGCTCGGACGATTCGACGAGGCGGAGGATGTGTTGCGGGAGGTTCGAGGCATCCAGTCCTCGCAGGCCGGGGCCGACCATCCGGACACCCTCTGGTCATCGGTCCGACTGAGCTGGGTGCTGATCGAACAGGGACGTTTCGACCGGGCGGAGTCGATGCTGCGCACCGCCTTGGAAGGCCAGCGCCGAGTGCTCGGCGCCGAGCACCACGAGACCATCACCACGATGAACAGCCTGGCCGTCGTGCTCGCCGACCAGCAACGGTACGCCGACGCCGAGGCGATGCACTCCGACGTGCTGGCCCTGCGAAGCCGGCTGCTCGGACCGTCTCACCCGGACACGCTCAAGTCGCTCACCAATCTCGCCGTGGTCGCGTACTACCAAGGGCGGCTCGAGGCCGCGGCAGACCTCTTCCGGGAGGTGTTGGTCATCCAAACCGACTCTCTCGGACCGGAGCACCCGGTCACGCTGGCGTCGATCAACAACCTGGCCGTGATCCTCGAGCGCCAGGGCAATCTGGAGGAAGCGGAAGCGCTCCACCGACGGGCCCTCGAGTCGAAGCGCGCCGTGCTCGGCGCCGATCACCCCGAGACTCTGTCATCCGAGTACAACCTCGCCATCGTCTACACCGCACAGGGTCACCTCGATCGAGCCGCGGCCCTGCACCAGAAGGTCTTCGAGGCCCGGCGCCTCCGATTCGGTGATCGGCACCCGGCAACCCTCGATTCACTGTGCGCCACGGCCGGCGTCGCGGCCCTGCGCGGTGACCGGAAGTCGGCACTCGAGAGGCTCGGCTCGGCGGTCGCGATGGGCTATGCGGACGGCGATGCTCTCGCGGCCGACCTCGACTTCGAGTCGCTCCGCGGCGATCCGATCTTCGCCGAGATCGTCGAGCGTGCCCATCAGAACGCCGCCGCAAAAGGCTGAGCTTTTAACGACCGCCGCGCCGCGCCACGGCGTCGATCGACCGGGGCCCACGCGCCGGGCGCTCCTCGCCGGACCGGTCGGCTCGAGCCGCCCGCAACGCTCCGGTGTGGTTCGGGGAACCCGCCTCAGATCTCGGATGCCTCGGGGACATCAC
>JASFPU010000077.1:0-9442 GCA_050115855.1 Holophagae bacterium | reverse complement strand
CACGAAACTGACGATCTTCGCCAGCTCGCGCCGCCGAAAGTCGGCGACCGGTCGACTGTCGACGAGCAGCTCGCCGCGCGCCTGCGGGTGCAGTCCGGCGAGGCAGCGCAGCAGGGTCGACTTGCCGGCCCCGTTGGGTCCGACCACCGCGGCCAGCTCACCGCGGGCCACGGCGAGCTCGACTCCGGTCAGGATGTCGGTCTCGCCGAGTCGGAGGCGGAGGTCCGTAGCGCGCAGCCTGGGTTCGGCGCCGGTCATGGATGACCGGCCTCTCCCGGGTGGAGCAGCCCGGCGACGATCCGGACCGTGTCGACGATGCTCGGTCCCGGGATTACGACCCGGCTGTCGGTGATGACCTGGACCCTGCCGTCGCGCACCGCCCGGAGGTCTTCCAGGCCGCGCCAGTCGGCGGCGATCGTCGCGGCGTCGAGACCACGGTCACCGCCATCCGCGACGATGTCCAGAATGACGTCGGGATCGACCGCGAGCAGCCCTTCGCGCGACAGCTCGGGGTAGCGGATCGACGAGTTGCCGACGGCGTTGACACCGCCGGCGATCATCAGCACGTCATCGAAGAACGTGTCCGGTCCCGCCGCCCACACACTGGTGATGCGGCCGGTCCCGGCCTCGCGACCGACCACGGCCAGCACCCGTGGCCGCGGCCGTCCGGCGACCGAGACCGCAACCGCGTCGAGCTCGGAGCGCAGCCGCGCAGTGAGCCGTCGCCCGCGATCGCCGACGCCGCAGCGTTCTGCGATCGCCGTGACCGAGTCCAGGATGGCCACGATGTCGTGCTGGTCGACCTGGAAGGTGGTCAGGCCGAGCCCATCGAGCCGAACCCGCAGCTCATCGTGAGACTGCATGAGCAGCACCAGGTCGGGATCGAGGGCGACGATCCCCTCGACGCTGGGATCGAGGTGGCCGCCGACCGACACGGCGCCGGGCACCGGCGGGCAGTAGCGCGTGACACCGATCACCCGATCACCGAGCCGCAGCGCGAGCAGGGTCTCGGTCAGGCTCGGTGCCATCGACACGATGCGCGACGGCACGGCGTTCGGCCGATCTTCGCCCGGAGCGCCACAGCCGCCGGTCACCAGACCCGCCAGGGCCGCGCCGACGACGCACTGTATGTACCGTCGATTCATCGTCCTCACACGCCAAAACCCGGGAGCCACCCGACTCCCGGGATGCCGTTTTTCATCCCCTTGTGTGGCTCGGATTCCAGTCCTCGAGAATCCTCCCCGGTCGAGCGGAGGGTCTTCTGGCTCCCGGATCGTCCTTCCCACCGGCCCTTCCCATCGCCCGTGCGACAGTGGATCTGCCGGCCGTCGTCCCCGGTCACAGCGGCGGGTCCGCGACGGATTCGCACCGTCTTCCCCATGCGGCTCGACGAGACGAGTCTACGCAAACCGACGTGCGGTGTCGAGGTCGGCGGACGATTACCGGAGCGCGATGTCGGGCACCCAGACGACGCGCCCGGTCCACGGCCCCTGCAGAATCCGGACCCGTGCCGCGTGCTCACGGCGCACTCTGTCGATCACCTTGACGGTGGTGCCGGAGGCGACCTCGACCACTCGTCCCTGTGCCTGAAGGGCCTCGATCGAGCCGGGATCGTCGTCCTCGAGTGCGGCGACGACAAAGCCGACGGTCTCGTGATCCATCGCTGCGACCACCCGCTGCCGACCGTCGAGCCGGAGCTCGGCAAACTGTCCCGGACTCGGATCGGCTCGGAACAGCCTGCCGAGCGGACCGCTGTCGTCCGACTGACCCAGCCACCAGGCGACCGCAACGCCGATCGCCGCAACCAGAAGCACCGCACGCCACGGGAACCCTGGGGACCTTTGCTCCGCCGAGAGATCGTCGACCAGGTCATCGACGTCGGCAAGCGCCGGATCGGCGAGGAACTCGGTGCCGCAGTGCGGGCAGTGCAAGGTTCGCCCGACGTACCGCTCGCGAACTGGCAGCCTGGCCTCGCAGGACGCGCAGGTGTGGGTGTAGCCGCCGGTCGCCATCATCTCCGCTTCGAGGGTACCCTGGATCCTCGTCTGTTGGGTGTGATCTACCGCGCTCGAAACCGGACCACGCCGCCGATCACCGTGTACAGAACTTCAGTGTCCTCGATCCGGTCCACCGGCACCTCGAGGATGTCGTTCGACAGCACGGTGATGTCCGCGAGCTTGCCGACCTCGAGTGAGCCCTTGATGTCGTCTTCGAACGCCGCGTAGGCGGCATCGAGCGTACGGGCGCGAAGGGCCTCCATCGGGGTCATCGCCTGATTCGGGTAGAAGGCGGTGCCGTCCGCCATCTGCCGGGTCACCGCAGCGTGGAACGACGGCATGGTCGCAATCGGCTCGACCGGACAGTCGGTACCGCTGGCGATGACCGCCCCGCTGTCGAGCAGGTTTCGCCACACGTAGGCGCCGGTCCGCGCCCGCTCGTCGCCGAGCCGGGCCGGGACCCAGGGCCCGTCCGAGGTGCAGTGGATCGGCTGCATCGCCGCCACGACGCCGAGCGCGGCGAAGCGCGGAATGTCGTCGGGGTGGAGGTGCTGGGCGTGCTCGATCCGCCACCGCAGATCCCTCGGTTCCGGTGCTTCGGCGTACGCCTGCTCGTAGACGTCGAGCGCGACGCGATTGGCCCGGTCACCGATGGCGTGCGAGCACAGCTGGAGCCCGTGCTCGAGGGCGAGCCGGGCGGTGCCCGCCAGCTGGTCCCGGGTGACGATGTTGAGACCGGTGCTGTCCGGCAGGTCCGAGTAGGGCTCGAGCAGCCACGCGCCGTGCGAGCCGAGCGCCCCGTCGATCCAGCGCTTGATCCCTCCGACGGTCAGATACGCCCCGCCCTCTCGATAGACCCGGTAGCCCGGCAGCCTGGCGGCCAGCGTCTCGTCGTCATCGCTCAACATGATCCACAACCGGACCCCGAGCTCGTGGCCGCTGGCCATGGACCGCAGCATCTCGACCGTCTCGAAGCTCGAGCCGGCGTCCTGAAACGACGTGATGCCGTTGGCCAGGCACGCGTCGGTCGCCAGCCGCACCATTGTCCGGAGCGTCGCGTCATCCGGCTCGTCGTCCAGGTGATCCGCAACCAGATCTTCGGCGGTCTCGCGGAGCACGCCGATCGCGCGGCCCGCCGGATCCCGGACGATCTCGCCGCCGGGAGGGTCGGGAGTGCTGCCGTCGATCCCGCTGAGCACCATGGCGACAGAGTTGACCAGCACCGCGTGGCCGCTGGCGTGGGTCAGCATCACCGGGTTGTCCGGCGACACCGCACTGAGATCGTCGTGGTACGGCAGTCCCGACACGTTCGGTTTGGGTGGCGCGCGCCACTTTTCCTGGTGCCAGCCGCGCCCGAGGATCCATTTGCCCGGCTCGATGGACGCCGCCTGATCGGCCACCATCGCGACGATCTCGTCGTACCCCGACACTCCGGTCAGATCGAGGATCATCTTCGACCGTCCGAGACTGGTGAAGTGGCCGTGGCCTTCGATCAGCCCCGGCACCGCGAGCGCCCCGTCGAGGTCGATGATCTCGGTGTCGGGTCCGATCAGCGCGGCGATCTCCGACGCCGTGCCGAGCGCGACGATCTGCTGGCCGCGCGCAGCCAACGCCCCGACCTCCGGCCTGTCGGCGTCCATCGTCACGATCCGGCCCCCGGTGATGACGAGATCCGCCGGCTCCGGCACCGGCGCACAGGCGGCGAGCACGACAATCGACAGCAAAGCGATGAAACGGGTTGTGATCTTCATGGGCGCCACTCTACCGCGTACTCGTCCGATCCCGTACCCGATCCCGATTCCGATTCCAAATCCAATTCCGAGTCCGACACCGATGACAGCGTCAGCGATCAGCGGCAGGGACAGTGGCAGCGGCAGCGAACCGAATCCGCCTCGATCTCCGCGACTTCAATCGCTGCGGCGGGCGTGCCGGGCACGGAGTTGTGCCCGCACCAAGTTCCGGCGAAGAGCTCGTCGCGCACAATTCCGATGCCGGGCAACCTCCGAGCCCGAGCGACGATCCTCGGGCAAATACACCGGCCAGCAGGAAGGCCGCCGGCGTCCGATCAGCGCGGCCGCAGCTTCTCCGGCCTTCTTCGAGCGCCGTGCTGATCGGACGACGCTGGGTTGACTCCGCCGCCAGGTGGTGGCAACCCAGAAGGCCGATGTTGCAGGAAGCCCACACGTCCCAACTCTACGTCCCCGCTCACCCCTCGTCGAGCGACCGGTAGTGCATCCGCTCCCAGTCACTCCACCACTCGGTCTCGATGCCGTGGCAGTCTTCACCGAATGCGGCGCAGGCGATACAACCCGCGCCCCGGATCAGGTCGGGATGATCCATCGGCGGCAGCCGCTCGATCAGCGTCCTCCCGAGGTCGCGGACGGCGAGCTCCGGCGCCGACAGGGGTGGATCGGCGAGCTCGCGGATGCCGCCGTCGATGAGACGGCGTTCCGCTTCGGGCAGCAGCACGCTCTCCTCCTTGTCGAGGTGCTGCCACAGATCGCTCGCCAGAGTGCGAGCGAGGTCGACCGACGTGGGGTCGAGACCGGCGGCGTCCAAGCGGTCGACCGCATCGGCGACGACACCGTGCTCGCGGCGCAGCACGGCCAGCGGGCCGCGATCTCCGGGGATCTCACCGTGCTCCACGAGGGCCCTGAAGAGAACCTCCTCTGTCGAGTGATGGCGGCCCTCGACACACACCCGCAGGAACCGCACGAGGTCGTCCTTGTCTCCTGCGGCGTGGGCGTGATCGACACCCCGATCACTCCAACGCATGAGCGATCCGGTCACACGGTCGATCAGGCGATGGTCGATCCGAACCTCGTCGATAATCCTCATCGCGTGCCCGGCGCCAGCGTCACGACTCCGGCCGCGCCGGGTCCGCGCGGGTCGGCCGCGGCCTCTACGGTCCCGTCCGCGAGTCGGCGCACCGCGTGCACCTCACCCAGGTGGGGCCGCACCGCGAGCTGGTGACCCCGCTTCTCGAGCTCCGCCGCGGTCTCCGGCGAGCAGGCGTCGGGCTCGACGACAATCTCGTCCGGAAGCCACTGGTGGTGCAACCGGGGCCGGTCGACGGCCGCCTGGAGCCCGTCGCCGTCGACGACGAGATTGAGCAGCACCTGGGCTGTCGCCGTCGGAATCGTCGACCCGCCGGGCGATCCCAGCACGACGACCTCGTCCTGTCGCCACGCGATCGTCGGCGTCATCGACGACAGCATCCGCTTCCCCGCGCCGACCGCGTTGGCCTCGCCCTGGATCAGCCCGTACAGGTTCGGCCGACCCGGCGCAGCGGCGAAGTCGTCCATCTCGTTGTTGAGCAGGAACCCCACACCGGGGACCAGCAGACCGCAGCCGAAGCTCCCGTTGAGGGTCGTCGTGAGGCTGACCGCGTTGCCGTTGTGATCGACAACCGAGAGATGGGTCGTTTCCGGTGACTCGGTGACGGCGTCGGCCGACCACGACCGCACCTCGGAGGATGGCGTCGCCCGGTCGGCCCGGATGGTCGCCGCCCGCACATCGAGCCACGTGTCGGCAAGCAGCTCCGCCTCACGCGCCCGGGTCGTCGCCGGGTCGCCGAGCAGATACCGATCGGCGTACGCGCGCCGCCACGCCTCGGCGAGGAGATGGTCCCGGAGGGCGCCAAACCTGGGGGCGTTCCGCCATCCGACGCGTTCGAGGATGCCCACGGTCTGGCCGAGGATGATGCCGCCGGACGACGGCAGCGGCATCGACGCCACCTGCCAGCCGAAGGCGTCGAAGATCACCGGTCGCCGCCACACCGGATGGTACGCTTCGAGGTCCGCCGCTGTGAGCACACCGCCGTGACGCAACGATGCCGCCTCGATCGCCGACGCCAGCGACCCAGTCGTCAGCGCGTCGGGGCCCCGGTCGGCGTACACCCGCAGCGTCGCCGCGAGGGCGGGCAGCCGCATCGTGGTGCCGGCCGGGGGCGGACTCCCGTCCGGGAGCCAGACCGCGGCGGACTCGGGGAATCGGTCGAGCAGGCTTGCCGACTTCGTGATCGACTGCTCGAGCCGAGGCGTCACGACGAACCCCTCACCCGCCAGCCGGATCGCCGGCGCCACCACCTCGGCCCACTCGAGCTCGCCGTACCGGTGGTGCAGCTCCCAGAGGCCGGACGGCGATCCGGGCACTCCCGCCGCCAGCGGACCGATCAGGCTCGCGTCCCGGACCGGTTCACCGGTGTCATCCAGGTACATGTCGTGGCTCGCCGCAGCCGGTGCGACTTCGCGGAAGTCCAGGGTCGACACGTCGTCGCCCATCCTGACGACCGCAAACCCTCCGCCGCCGAGGTTGCCCGCCTGCGGGTGGACCACCGCCAGCGCGAGGGCTGTCGCGACCGCGGCGTCGACGGCGTTGCCGCCGGTGCGGAGCACCTCGACGCCGACCTCCGTCGCGGCCGGTGCGGCGCTGGCGACCGCGCCGCCGCGGCCCCGAACCGGATCCGGATGAGCGGCAAACGCCACCGGGGCGACACCGGCCAGGATGGCGATCGTGGAAATGCGTCGGCACGCGCGACCGATACCCTTCAGCATGAGCCGAGTGTACTGCAGTCGAGAACCTGTCGAGTCCCGGCTTCGTATCACACCCTGGAGGATGCCATGAACTCAGCGACCCTATCAGACAGCGGCACCGGCAGCGGCTCGGATCCCGCCGCCGTCATCCGACAGGCCGTCCGAACTCTGCACGCGCTCGACGCACGGACCGCCGAGCACCTCGAAGCCCTGGCATTCATCCTGATGCGCGTCGCGCGGGCCGATGGCCGGCTGTCGGGCGTCGAACGGTCGCGGATGGAGGAGCTCCTCGTTGAGAACGCCGGCATCCCCGTGGAGCACGCGGTCCTGGTCACCGAGATCGCGAGCCACCGCGCAGCACTCGCAGACTGTGGCTGCTCCTACGGCATCAGCCGCAGCGTACGCTCGAACATGGGTGCCGGCCGGCGTCGCTCCATCGTCGACCTGCTGACCGCCGTCGCCGCCGCCGACGGCGACTCGTGCTCCCTCGAACGCCGCGAGATCGACCAGATCGCACGGGAGATCGGGATCGACATCTGAACCGCTGACTTCTGCGGAGCCCGGGAGCGCCTCGATGGGCTGCGCTCGTAGACCTCGGGAATATCACCTCCACGGATCAGGTATCATCCGATGTCTGCGCGACGCGCGGGCGGAGGCAGCATGACCTGGAACTACTCCAAGAAAACGACCGATCTCTTCATGGCTGCGGTGTCGGGTCAGCCCGGCACCCACCTCGGCGAGATCGAGGACCCGGACGGCTTCGGCGAGCACGGGTCGATCGCCTGCGGCGACGCGCTTCGCTTCACCTTCCGCGTCGACCGCCACCCGGAGGATCCCAAGCAGGACCGGATCACCGAGGCCCGCTACCTGACCTTCGGCTGCACCTCGGCGATCGCCGCGTCGGAGGCTCTGTGCGCGATCATCGAGGAGGGCGACTACACCCCCATCGAGGCACTCGAGATCACGAACCAGGACATCGTCAAGTACCTCGACGGCCTGCCACAGGCCAAGATCCACTGCTCGGTGATGGGCGCCGAAGCGCTCGAGGCCGCGGTCTTCAACTGGGCCCAGAAGCGCGGCGTCGATCTCGCGGAGCTCGGCATCGACATCAGCACCGCCGAGCAGGAGGAGGGGCGCCTGGTGTGCACCTGTTTCGGGCTCACCGAGCCGTACATCAAACGCAAGATCGAGGAGCTCGGCTTGACCAGCATCGCCGACATCACCGGCGCTATCAAGGCCGGCGGCGCGTGCATGTCGTGCCACCACACGCCGGGCGGGCTGCAGGATCTGCTCGACGAGGTCAACGGACCCCGTCCGACCACCATGAAAGAGCTCCCGGTGCTGCCCATGGCGCGCGCGCCGAAGGCCCAGCCGCCGACCGAGATGTCGCCGTTCAAGTTCGCCAAGAAGGTCGAGGAGGTCATCGACACCTACGTCCGGCCCCAGCTCGCCAAGGACGCCGGCGGCATCGAGATCGTCGACATCAAGGACACCAAGATCTACTGCTCGCTGCGCGGCGCCTGCTCGACCTGCGTCGGGTCCCAGAACACGCTCAAGATGCTCGTCGAGCAGGCCCTCAAGGACCGGGTCGACCAGCGCATCCAGGTCATCGAGGTCTGACGGCATGGACGTCATCTACCTGGACAACAACGCAACCACCAAGGTCGCGCCCGAGGTGCTCGAGGCGATGCGGCCCTACCTCGAGGAGGAGTACTTCAACCCGAGCTCGATGTACGACGCGGCGCGCCGACCGGCCCAGGCGATCGCGGACGCGCGGCGCACGGTCGCACGCATGCTCGGCAACGGACGACCGGACGAGATCCTGTTCACGTCGTGCGCCACGGAGTCCAACAACACCGCGGTCTACGGCACCATCGCCGCCAACCGGGATCGGCGCCACGTTGTCACCTCCGGCGTCGAGCACCCGGCGATCTACGAGGTCGGCGAGGATCTCGCTCGGCACGGCCTGGAGGTCGACTTCATCCCGGTCGACAGCGACGGACGGCTCGACACGGCCGAGTTCGTCCGCGCGCTGCGCCCCGACACCCTGCTGGTGTCGGTGATGCACGCCAACAACGAGACCGGTGTCATCTACCCGGTCGAGGAGCTGTCGCGGATCACCAAGGAGACCGATCCGGAGATCGTCTTCCACACCGACGCCACCCAGACCGCGGGCAAGCTGCCGATCGAACTCAAGAGCGGCTTCCGACATGTCGACCTGCTGTCGATGTCGGGCCACAAGCTGCACGCGCCGAAAGGCGTCGGCGCGCTGTTCATCCGGCGCGGCACCCGCTGTCGGCCGTTTCTGCTCGGCGGCCACCAGGAAGAGGGACGACGTGCCGGCACCGAGAACGTCGCCTTCATCGTCGGCCTCGCGCGTGCGCTCGAGCTCGCGATGGAGCGCCACGACTCCGACGAGCCGCGGATCCTCGCCATGCGAGACCGGCTCGAGCGCGAGCTCGAGGCCCGCATCCCCTACCTCGAGGTGAACGGCAAGAACGCCCCGAGGCTGTCGAACACGCTCAACCTCGCGGTGCACTTCATCGAGGGTGAGGGCATCCTGTACCAGCTCAGCGCGCACGGAATCTGCGCCTCGTCCGGCTCGGCGTGCACGTCGGGCTCGCTCGAGCCGTCCCACGTGCTCAGAGCGATGAAGATCCCCTTCACCGCAATCCACGGCTCGGTCCGGTTCTCCCTCAGCCGCTACACCACCGACGCCGAGATCGACCGGGTGATCGAGGTCTTCCCCGGCATCGTCGACAATCTGCGGCGGCTCTCGCCCTATTGGGACGCCGCCAAGAACGAGCCGCGGCCCGAGGCGTTGGAGATGCTGACGCGCACCGAGATGCCGGTCTAGGCCAGCTTCGCCTGCGGCAGTGGTTGTGTGAGCAATTCGTCGGACGAAGTGCG
>JASFPU010000076.1:0-9446 GCA_050115855.1 Holophagae bacterium | reverse complement strand
CGGTCGGTCCGGCTGGCGTAGGAACACCACCGCAAACAGCGCTCCGACGAAGAGCGCCGGAATGATCATCCGCCGGAGCGGCGGTGCCTCGACGGTGCGGGGGCTCATGCCTGAAGTCGCGGTGCGGCCCGCCTACCCTCCGAAGTCGTCGAGGGCGATGTTCTCCGGCTCGACCCCGAGGTCGGTGAGCATCTGGATGCAAGCCGAGTTCATCATCGGTGGCCCGCACATGTAGTACTCGACATCCTCGGGCGCCGGATGGTTCTTGAGGTAGTTGTCGTAGACCACCTGGTGAATGAACCCCGTCTCGCCGTCCCAGTTGTCCTCGGGCAGGGGCTCGGACAGGGCGAGGTGCCACTCGAAGTTGTCGTTCTCCTTCTCGATGGCGTCGAAGTCCTCCTGGTAAAAGGCCTCTCTCAGACTCCGCGCGCCGTACCAAAAGCTGACCTTGCGGTCGGTGCCGAGCCGCCGGAACTGGTCGAAGATGTGCGACCGCATCGGGGCCATGCCGGCGCCGCCGCCGATGAACACCATCTCGTTGTCGGTGTCCTTGGCGAAGAACTCGCCGAACGGTCCGGAGATCGTGACCTCGTCGCCCGGCGTGAGGCTGAAGATGTAGGACGACATGATGCCGGGCGGGACGTCGGGCATGTTGGGCGGAGGCGAGGCGATCCTCACGTTGAGCATGATGATGCCCTTCTCCTCCGGGTAGTTGGCCATCGAGTAGGCCCGGGTCACGCCCTCGTCGACCTTGGATACGTACTGCCACATGTTGTACTTGTCCCAGTCGGCGCGGTACTCCTCGTCGATGTCGAAGTCCTTGTAGTGAACCTCGTGCGGCGGGCACTCGATCTGGATGTAGCCGCCGGCCCGGAACGGCACCTCCTCGCCTTCCGGCAGCTCGAGGATGAGCTCCTTGATGAAGGTCGCGACGTTGCGGTTCGACCGGACCCGGCAGTGCCACTTCCGAACATCGAAAATCTCGGGCGGCACTTCGATCTTCATGTCCTGCTTGACCTTGACCTGGCACGACAGACGGGTACCGCGGCGCGCCTCGCCACGATTGATGTGCGACGTCTCGGTCGGCAGCAGAGCGCCGCCGCCGGACATGACGTCGACCTTGCACACGCCACAGGTGCCCTTGCCGCCGCACGCCGACGGAATGAAGATCTTGTTCTCGGCGAGCGTGTTGAGCAGCGTCCCGCCCGCCGGGGTGACCAGCGCCTTGTCGGGGTCCTCGTTGATCGTGATGGTGACGTCGCCCGACGCGACGAGCTTGGACTTGGCGATCATCAGGATGACCACGAGGGCGACGATGACGATGACGAAAACGGCGACTCCGAGGGTGACGGTGAGCATCTTCACCCCTTCCTAGAGCTGGATGCCGGCGAAGGCCATGAAACCGATCGCCATGAGACCGGTGATGAGAAACGTGATGCCGAGCCCGCGCAGCGCCGGCGGCACATCCGAGTAGACGAGCTTCTCCCGAATCGCCGCGAGCGCGACGATGGCGAGCCAGAAGCCGAGTCCGGAGCCGAAGCCGAAGACCGCGGCCTCGCCGAATGTGTAGTCGCGCTCGACCATGAACAGGGAGCCGCCGAGGATCGCGCAGTTGACCGCGATCAGCGGCAGAAACACGCCGAGCGCCGCGTACAGCTTGGGCACGTAGCGATCGAGCGTCATCTCCACCACCTGGACCGAGGCGGCGATCGAGCCGATGAACGCGAGGAACCGGACGAAGCTCAGGTCGACCGACGCCAGGTTCGGGCTGAGCCAGGTCAGCGCCCCCTCATCGAGGAGATAGGTGTAAAGCAGTTGGTTCAGTGGGGTGGTCACGGTCAGAACGAAGGTCACCGCGGCGCCGAGGCCGATCGCGGTCTCGACCTTCTTCGACACGGCGAGGAACGAGCACATGCCGAGAAAGAACGCGAGCGCCATGTTCTCGACGAACACGGCTTTGACGGCGAGGCTGAGGTAGTGCTCCAGCATCTCAGTCCTCCTGCAGCTCGGGCTTCCAGCTCCGAAGCCACCAGATGAAGACACCGATCAGAAAAAACGCTCCCGGCGACAGGACGAACAGACCGTTCGGTTGATACCAGCCTCCGTCCGTCGCCAACGGAAGCACTTGCACGCCAAACAGCTTGCCAGCACCGATGAGTTCGCGGAAGAACCCGACGGCAATGAGGATGAGGCTGTACCCCAGACCATTACCGAGACCGTCGAGAACGCTGTCGAGCGGCGGGTTCTGCATGGCGAACGCCTCGGCCCGGCCCATGATGATGCAGTTGGTGATGATCAGGCCGACGAAGACCGACAGCTGTTTCGAGATGTCGTACACGAAGGCCTGCAGGATCTGGTCGGTGAGAATCACCAAGGACGCGATGATCGTCAGCTGCACGATGATCCGGATCGACGGCGGGATCAGGTTTCGGATCAGCGACACCGAGAGGTTCGACAGCGTGAGCACCGAGATCACCGCCGCGGACATCACCACGGAGGTCTCGAGCTTGGTGGTCACCGCCAATGCGGAGCAGATGCCGAGCACCTGCATGGCGATCGGGTTGTCATTGAGCAGAGGGTCGAAGAAGGCAGCTTTCTGCTTGCGGTTCACGCGGCACCTCCCTGCGACTCGCGAACCCGGTCGAGGTACGGTCCGAACCCCTTGTCGGAGAGCCAGAACTCGACCAGGTGAGAGACGCCGCGGGACGTGATCGTCGCGCCGGACAACCCGTCGACCTGGTATGGATCTTCAGCCGGCGGCCCGGCGTGTCCCTTGATGACCTCGATGGCGACGTCCCCGCTCGGATCGAAGGCCTTGCGGCCGTCCCAGAGCTGCTTCCAGGACGGGTTGTCCACCTCACCGCCGAGACCCGGAGTTTCGCCGTGCTCGTAGAACGTGATGCCGGTGATGGTCTCGGCGTCCGGCTCGAGGGCGATGAACCCGTACAGCGTCGACCACAGCCCCTTCCCCTCGATGGGCAGGATCACCATCTTGAGCTCGCCATCGATGATCTTCTGGTAGACGACCGCCTCGTTCGGCACACGTCGGATCCCGGCGTTGTTGGGCGGCGCCGGACGGCTCGCCTCCGGGTCCTTGGTCGCGCTGCGCTGGTCGTAGCTCGACGGGTCGATCGAGTCGTCGAAGGCGCCGGTCGCCAGGTCGACGACCCGCGGCTTGATGCTCGTCTCGAACAGCCGGGACACCTTCGCCGCGTCGGCCGACTCACCCGGCTCGAGCAGGCCCGCCACGAGGAGCACCTGTTTCTGACGATCGAGCGCCTTGTTCTCCAGCTGGAGCGGCCGCAGCGAGACGGCCGAGCTCGACACGACGATCGAGCACACCAGGCACACCAGGCCGGCGAAGCCGATGATGTAGCCGGTACTATATTGCCGCATTGCGAGCCAACCTCCGTTTCACGTTCGCCTGGACGATGAAGTGGTCGATGAACGGCGCGAACATGTTCATGAACAGGATGGCGAGCATCATTCCTTCGGGGTAGGCCGGATTGACCACGCGCACCAGGATCACCATGACCCCGATCCCGGCACCGTAGATCCAACGACCTTTGTTGGTGAACGCCGACGACACGGGGTCCGTCGCCATGAACACCGTCCCGAACGCCCACCCACCGAGCACCAGGTGCCAGCCGAGCGGGACCTGGAAACCCGGGTTGGTCGCCGACCCGATCGCGTTGAGCAGCACGACCATGCCCGCGGTGCCGAGCGTGACGCCGGCCATGGTGCGCCAGGAACCGATGCCGGTCGCGATGAGAACCACGGCGCCGACCAGGCAGAGCAGCGCCGACGTCTCGCCCATCGAGCCCGGGATCAGACCGACGAACGCCTGCCACCAGGAGTGGGATCCGACCGCACCGAGGGCGGTGGGCCCGTCACCCATGGCGCGCGCCAACCAGGTCGCGCCGGTGAACCCGTCGACGCCGGTGAAGTTGGCCGCGATCCAGGGCTTGTCTCCCGAGATCTCGGCCGGGTACGCGAAGAACAGGAACGCCCGGGCGGTGAGCGCCGGATTGAGGAAGTTCATGCCGGTGCCGCCGAAGACCTCCTTGCCGATGATGACGCCGAACGCGACGCCGGTCGCCACCTGCCAGAGCGGAATCGTCGGCGGGAGGGTCAGAGGAATCAGGAAGCCGGTGACGAAGAACCCCTCGTTGACCTCGTGGCCCCGAATCATGGCGAACAGCAGCTCGATGCTGATGCCGACGCCGAAACAGACGACGAAGATCGGCACGAAGAAAAGCGCGCCGTAGACGAAGCACGCCACCGCATCCGTCGTGAACCCGAAGCCCAATGCCTGATAGAGCGACGTCTGCCAGGTATCGAGCGGTGTCGCACCGGCGGCGATCGCCCGATTCGCCTGCAGGCCGGTGTTGTACATGGCGAACAGGACGATCGGCAGCAGGCCGATCACGACCGAGATCATCATCCTCTTCAGATCGAGCCCGTCCCGGACGTGAACGGTGCCGCGATTGACCTTGCCGGGCGTGAAGAACAGCGTGTCCGCCGCCTCGTACATCGGGTAGAAAAAGGCCAGCTTGCCGCCACGATCGAAGTGGGGCTCCACCTTGTCGAGGAGCGCGCGTGCGAGTCGCATCAGCCCTCCTTCCAGATCTCGAAGAGGTTGCGCCGAAGGGCGGGTCCGAAATCCTCTTTGCCCGGGCTGACGAACGAGCACAGGGCGAGGTCCTCCTCGTCGAGCTCCAGACAGCCCAACGCTTCGGCCCGCTCGAGATCATCCATGACGAGCGCCCTGAGCAGAAACGTCGGCAGGATGTCGAGCGGCATGACCTGTTCGAACAGCCCGATCGGCACCATCGCGCGGTGGCCGCCGTGTGTGGTCGTCGTGAAGTCGTACCGCGCCGACGAACCACGCAGCGCCGAGCCGAACGCGCGGGACACCGAGAACCGGTCGAAGCCCGGCCAGAGCCAGCCCATGAACCGCCGCTGGGTGTCCTCGGCGAGGCAGGAGACCTGGTTGGTGAACCGGCCGAGGTACCCGAGCACGTCGCCCATGGCGGTGAACCCGTGGAGCACCGACCCCGACACCACGCGGTGGGGTCCGGCCTCGAGCTCGCCGTCGGCCAGCGTGTCGAGCTCGGCGCCGCGCCGGGTCGCGAGCAGGCGCGGTCGGCTGACGATCGGACCGGCCAGGGCAACCACCCTCCGGACATCGATGCGACCCGTCGCGAACAGCGATCCGATCGCTGCGACGTCCTGATACCCGACCGTCCAGACCGACTTGTCCCGGTGAACCGGATCCAGGAAGTGAATGTGGGTCCCCGCCAGACCGGCCGGGTGCTTGCCCTCGAATTCCACCACGCGAACGCCGTCGACAGCGTCGTTGACGAACGTCGACCGAGGCGCACAGCACAGGTACACCGGGCCGTCGGTCAGCTTGGTCAGGACCTGCAGCCCGAGCGTGACGTCGTCGTGGCGGTCGGCGAGCACCACGTTCGGGTCCGCGGTGAGCGGGTTCGAGTCGATGGCGGTCACGAAGATCGAGTGACAGCTGTCGTTTGGACCCGGTGTTTTCGAAAACGGCCTCGTGCGCAGTGCCGTCCACTCGCCGGACTCGACGAGGAGCGCCCGGACCTGCTCTCTGTCGAGATCGGACGGCGGGCGGCCGGTGTAGCTGTCGAAGACCTGGAACTCCGCTTCGCCCGGCGTCCCCGAACGCTCGCCGTCGCTGAGCTCGATGACCAGCGACTGAAAGGCCCGACGTTCACCGCGATTGACCGCGGCCACTGTCCCGGCACCAGGTGCCGTGAACAGCACACCGTCGGTCTTGCGGTCCTCGAACAGGGTCTGGCCGCGCCGCACGGTATCGCCCTCCGCGACGTGCATCCTGGGTTTCATGAACTGGTAGTCGCGGCTGACCAGGGCGACCTTCGCGACCGGCGCCGCCGGTTCGATCGTCTGGTCGGGCGTCCCGGTGATCGGAAGATCGAGTCCCTTCTTGACTGTCACAACGGCCATGTGGATCCCTTTTCCTCTCACGTCCCCCCGGTGCTGCCCCTGTCGTCGCCGCCCCGTCGTGGCACCACCGCCGGCGAAAGCCGCACAAGAATAAACCGGATTTCGCTCGGGTTAAAGTGGAAGCGAGTTCATTCATCAGAATCTCGGCCCCACGGTCCGGGTCGGGTCCGCGAGCAAGGGGGATGCAGCATGGCCACAACGCCCACCGTTCGGTTCGTCATGGGAAAGTCGACCCGCGCCTTCAGGGCCGATAAGCCGATGAAGGAAGCACTCCACGAGTTGGCCCGATCGCCCTTTCCCGCATTCCCGGTGGTCGATGAGAACAACCGGGTCGTCGGTGTGCTGAGCGAAAAGGACTGCCTCCGGACGGTCTGCCAATGGGCGTACGAGAACATCTCCGGCGGCACCGTGAGCGATCACATGTCCGAGCTCGACGTCCGGATCACCTCCGACATGGACCTGCTGACCGCGGCCCGCGCCTTCCTCGAGTGCAACTTCTCGTGTCTTCCGGTCACGGAGGACGATCAGCTGGTCGGCTTCGTCCACCGCCACGATGTGCTCAAGGGCATCGACCGATGGGGAACGGCGCTCGATCGTGAACGGGCGCTCCGCCTGAAGACCACCTCCGGCCACGAGCGCCCGACGGCGATTCAGCAGATGCAGAAGATCGCGGCGTCGCACAACCGGGAGCAGCTCGCCCAGGTGTTCAAGAAACACTGATGCGCCACCCTGTGGGCCGTGGTCGGAGGTATGATCGACCGATCATGACCAACTCCGACCACGCCGACGACCGATGACTGCCGGCCGCCACCGGCTGTTCACCGCCGACCGCATCTACCGAGACCTCGTGATCGGCCTCCTCGTTGTCTTCGGCATCGTTCCGGTCCTCAACCACCTGCTCCACTCGACCAAGGCCGACACTTACCTGGTCACCGCGTTTCTGGTCTTCGCCCTGTTCGAGATCACGCGCCGGCGATCCGACCTCTTCATCGGCCTGGCGTTCGGTCTCCCCGCCGTTGCCAGCGGCTTCGTGAACGCCGCGACCCCCGACTCGCCCCTGCTCAACGTCGGTCCCGTCGCGATGAGCGGCGTGTTTCTGGCGTACCTCATCGTGACGATTTTGCGCGACGTGTTCAGCGGCAGGCGCGTGTCCTCGGAGCAGATCTTCGGCGCCGTGGCCGCCTATCTCCTGATCGGTCTCCTGTTCGCCATCATCTACGGCTTCATCGCTCTCGTCGACCCGCACGCGTTCACCTACAACGAGGCGATCGCGAGCCACCTCGGCTCGGCCGAGGCCGAGCGCGGTCTCGGTGTCTCGACCTACTTCAGCTTCATCACGATGACGACCCTCGGCTACGGCGACATCACACCCGTGTCGTCAGCGGCGCGCGGCTTCGCCTGGTTCCAGGCGGTGCTCGGCCAGCTCTACATCGCCATCACGATCGCGGCGCTGGTCGCCAACCACATCGCCAAGAAGAGTTCTTAGTCAGTTCTTCGTTTTGAGTTTCATCGCACATGGCTCGCGACGCCATGGAATCACACTGCGATGGAACGAAAAACTTCAAACTAGAAATCCAAACTCATCACGTGAGCTGCTCCGGTGTGGCGACGGGACCGAATTTCTCCTTCAGGGCCTCGAGGCCCGCGCGCTGCTCGGCGTAGACCTCGAACAACGTCGCCGGCAGGTTCTCCTCCTTGCCGTACGCCTCGTGCTGCAGCTCGATCCGGTCGACGATCTTGTCGATGTAGAGCGAGAACTGCATGTCGTAGAGGTCGCGTGGGTAGTCCTTGTCGATGATGTCGCGGAACAGCGCGCTCAGGTCGTCGTACCTCGGCAGGAAACCGATCGGCGTGTCAATGGCGTCGACTTCGCCGTGGCTGCGGCGCTCGAGCCAGTTGAGCCAGACCTTGACGTCGCGCTTCTCACCCAGCAGCCCGCTGCCCGAGCCGCCGCGCGCCTCATGGGTCAGGAAATAGTTGAGCCCGGCGAGAATCGGCGGGTCGGTGAGCTTCGGTGAGTTGAACAGCTCGAACTGCGCCGCCATGTAGTCGGCCAGGGCTCCCGGAATGAACGGAGCATTCGCCCACGGCTGCCGGCGGACGCCGGTGACGCCGACCTCGGTCGCGGTCGCCGCCGACACGATCGACGCACCGATGACGACGCCGTGGTTCGCGTTCTTGGCGACCCAGATCGGAGGCATGGTGTCGGCGTCGCGGCCGCTGTAGGTGATGACCTTGACGTGCACCCCGTCTGCCGACTCAGCCGCCGCCAGGTCGTAATTGCCGATCGCCTCGTTGCGGACCGTGATCCTGGCGTTGCCGTGCGAGATCGGGATCCGCTTGCCGTCGGCATCGGTCTTGCCTTCCCACCACTCACCCTGGTAGTTGCGGCCCTTCGTCGGGGCCTCCTCGCCACTCCCCTCCCAGTGCGGCTTCAGCCGGTCGTCGACCAGCACGTTGGTCCAGATGACCTCCTCACCCTCCTGACGGAGCACCTTCATCAAATAGGGGTCTCCGTCCCAGTTGACGTCGTTGACGATGCCGAAGATCCCCTTCTCCGGGTTGATCGCGCGCAGCGTCCCGTCGTCGGCGATCCACATCTGCGCCAGGTCGTCACCGACGAAACGGTCGCCGGCCATCGCGGTGGTCGTCTTGCCGCAGCCGCTCGGCGCCGCGCCGCAGACGTACGTCGCCCGCCCCGCGGGACCGTTGAAACCGGTGATGAACATGTGCTCCGACAGCTGCTCGCCGGTCCTGAAGTAGGTCGCGAGGTCGACCGCGAAACGGTGGTTGCCCTTCTTCATGAGCAGCGTGTTGCCCGCGTAGGTGCAGAACATCGAGTAGGTGGTCAACCAGGAGCGGTCCATGAAGACCCTGGCGCGCGGCAGGTCCTCCGGCCGCCACGGTCCTTCCGAGTGGAGATTGGTGAAGAAGAACCCGGTCTCCTCGACCTGCTGATCGAAGGTCCGGTACGAGTTGCGATAGAGCATGTCCGCGCTGTGCATGACGTAGGCGGAGCTGGTGATCTCGAGTGCCGGGATGGTCGCCGGAGCGCTCGCCGGCCCGCGGTTGAAGAAGCCGATCAGCATGGTCTTGCCGTCCATGATGCCGACCATGTGGTCGTCGATGTACGCGATCGCTTCGTCTCGGGCGATCTTCTTGGCCAGCACGCTGATCTTCTCGTCGGGATTGACGATGTAGAAGGTCCGATCGACGATCCGCGCCTGCTCCTGCGGCAGGTCGTAGTGGATGGTGTGATTCGGCATGGCCAGCGGGCTCTCCTCGCCCTTGTCGATGCTGAGCTGCCGGATCGCCTGAAGGTCGGCGTCGCTGCCGCTGTTGACCATCACCCGCGACGGTTTGCAGATGGCGATACAGTTGGCGATCTTGATCAGAGCGCCCTCGGTCGAGATCCGCTCCAGCTTCTCGAGCTCGTCCGCCCCCATGGCATC
>JASFPU010000075.1:0-9455 GCA_050115855.1 Holophagae bacterium | reverse complement strand
CGCCCAGCTCGCCTCGACGATGGCGGTGTCGATGAGCAGCGGCATGATCGGGTGGGCGAAGGGGCTGGTCGAGATTTCGACGTCGGCGCCCGCGGCGAGCTCCTGCCAGAGATCGATGAGCTCTCCCGGCTGGGCCGCGAGCCAGTCGGTGACCCGGTCGTGGTCGGTCGGCGTGAAGCTCCGGCCGCGCGCCGCGACCTCGGCGAGCCGGTCGTCGGTCCACGCCTGCTCACCGGCCTGAGCGAGCACGAACAGCACCTGCAGGTCACGCAGATCGGCCGGGCCGAAGGCGGTGGCGAGGCGACTCCGCTCGCCCGACAGCGGGCGCCGGAGAGCGAGCTCGGCGAGGCGTGGGTAGCGCTGCATCTGACGCTCGGTGACGTGGAAGCCCCAGCTGACCAGCCGCTCGCGTTGATCGGAAGAGAGATCCCCGGCCGGGGTCACGAGGGTGTCGAGCACGGGATCATGCACCGATCCGTCACGGTAGGCGACGAGCTGCTCGACCAGGCTCGGGACGATGTTGAGCACCTGGCCCGGGCCGCCGCTGTCGCGGATCGCTGCCGCCAGCGTCCGATACGCACCGCCGGCGTGCAGCGCCGCCCAGGGTGCGTGCGAGACGCCGTCCGCGGTCCGATAGGACGGCTGGTGCAGATGCCAGAGGAAGCTCAGCTGTGCCATCGGCCGTCGGTCAGTCGTCGCGTTGGTCGGTCGGCCGGCGGTCGAAGCGCTGATCGAGCGACAGATCCTCGTACTCGTCCTCGGTGGCGAACTGGCTGGGGTCGTCGTTGCCGCACAGCTCGCAGATGGCCTCCTTGACCACGCCGTCCTTCCACTCGAAGACGTAGACCGGGCTCTCACACTCGAGGCAGATGAGGTAGTCGGGTGTCATGGTCCGCTCGCCATCGACCGCAAGGTAGCACAGCTCGCGTCGAGGCTGACTGATTCCGGCGCCGCCCGCCGACCCGATGTGCCGTCAGGTTTCCAGCTCGATCCCGAGCAGCGATGCCAGCTCGCGTCGATCGAACGCCCGCAGCACGTCCTCGGTCGGAGCGACAACCTGCTCCATGAGCTCGATCTTCGATCGGATGAGCTCGTCGATGCGTTCCTCGACGGTGTTCCTGGTCACCAGCTTGAAGACCTGGACGAAGCGCTTCTGGCCGATCCGGTGGACCCGGTCCGTGGCCTGGTTCTCCTTCGCCGGATTCCACCATCGGTCGTAGTGGATGACGACCGACGCGCCGGTCAGGTCGATCCCGACGCCGCCGGCGAGCAGGCTGGCGAGCAGCACCCGCTCGTGCTGCTCGGAGTTGAAACGGCGGACGATCCGGCCGCGGTCCCGGGTCGAGCCGGTGAGTACGAGATGGCCGATCTTGCGTCGCTCGAGGTGCCTCGTCAGGTAGTTGATCATCTTGACGTACTGTGAGAACACGACCACGCTGTAGTCGCCCTGCAAGGCCTCGTCGAGGATCTGGTCGAGGATGTCGATCTTGCCCGAGTTGCCGCTCGCCGACAGGCTCTTGTCAACCAGGGCCGGATGATCGCAGACCTGCTTCAGTCGGGTCAGGAGAGCGAAGATGTGGACGTACGGCACGTCGACGTTCGGATCCCGCAGCGCGCCGGCGATGTCCCTCGAGCCGAGCTCGTGGATGGTGTCGTAGAGCTCGCGCTGCCGGGGGGTGAGTCGGCAGGTGCGGATGTCCTCGACCTTCTCGGGAAGGTCGGCCAGCACCTGGTCCTTGATGCGTCGCAGCGTCAGGACCGACAACCTGCGACGCAGCCGGTGGAGCTGGTGGTGGCTCGGGTTCCGGTGATCGGTGCGGAACTCCTTTTCCGACCCGAGGTAGCCGGGCAGGATCAGGTCGACGACCGACCAGAGCTCGGTGAGCCGGTTCTCCAACGGCGTGCCCGACAGCGCAATCCGGAACGCGGCGGGGATCTTCCGGGCCGCCCGGGCGGCCTTGGTGCGCGAGTTCTTGATCCGTTGTGCCTCGTCGAAGACCGCGACCTCCCAGATCCGGTCCTGGAGCTGGTCCGCCGAACGGAACAAGATGTCATAGGTGGTGAGCACGACGACTCCCGCCCCGGTCTCCGCGAGTGACCGGCCGGGTCCGTGGTAGACGTGGACGTCGAGCTCGGGCGCATACCGGGTGAGCAGCGTGTGCCAGTGGTCGAGTACGCCGCGCGGGCAGACGACGAGGAGATTCTCCGAGACCCGGACCGAGTGGACCAGGCAGAGCAGCCCCATGACCTGGTGGGTCTTGCCGAGACCCATGTCGTCGGCGAGCAGCGCCCCGATCCCGGCCAGGTAGCGGTTCCAGAGCCACGCGACGCCGTCGCGCTGATACGGTCGCAGGCGCGACCGTAGGCCGGGAGGATCGGGGCACTCCGGATCGATACGGCCCTGCAGGAGGTCGGCGAGCGAGACCAGGCCGTCGTCACCGTCGGTGATCGGCAGTCCGGTCTCGGCGACCAGCCGGACCAGGGCGATTCGCGTACCGAGCAGGCCTCGATGCTGCTGGCGCTTCGGCAGGCGGAACCCAGCCTCCTCGAACAGGTCGAGGTCGGGCGCACGGACGATGGCGTCGCCGAGCTTGACGTAGCCCTGATCGACGATGTCGAGCGCCTCCGGCCACTTCATCGTGGTGCCCGCGGCCTTGAATGCGGGACGGATCCGGACCCGGCCGTTGGGCGTCAGATCGGCCTCGAGCGACACCGGCTTCGGCGCGATCGGCTGCCGGAAGGCCGCCAGCTGTCCGAGTGGGAGGTACCAGGAGTGCTGGAGCAGCTGCGGGTGGTCGAGGTTGAGAAAGCGGAGCGCGTCCTGGCCCTTGAGCAGCTGGGCGCCGCGGCGGTGGAAGGGGACCAGGGGCGTCGCAGGATCGAGCACGCGGCACAGGTGGTTGCCGATCCGCGCCCATCGGCCGAAGATGTGGCCATCGAGCGCCGAGCCGCGCAGCACCTTGCCGCTGCCGAGGCGGTAGCCGGGCTCGACGGTGATCCCGGCGTCGTTCCACGATGCGATGAGCACCGGGTGCAACCTGGCCTCGGACAGCTCGAGACCGGTCAGATCGCCGGATAGCTTGATGCCCGGCAGGCTGCGCAGCAGCGGCAGCGCCGACGGCAACAGGGTCGCACTGAAGACCACGACCCGGCGGCCGCCCGACGGGAGGATGATGTGGATCTCGACCTCGTTGCCCGAGATCCTGGCCGTCGCGGCGCCGGTCTTCTGGAGCGACAGCTGGAGCTCGAGGGCGGATCGAAGGTCGCTGCCGGACAGGTGGCTGAGGTCGAGCCGCTCGGCGGTCGCACGGCCGGGGGCAATGAACGGGTGGCGTGAGTTCGCCCGCCAGGCGGCGCCCGGTCCGAGCCGCTGCATCGTCGGGCGGACGTCGAGCCACTGGAGGAGGGTCGCGACCGCGTGGGGGCAGGGGTCGTAGCTGTCGTCGCACGCCGTGCACCGGCAGCCCGTGAACGGCCCGCCGGTATCGGTGATGCGGACGTTGCAGGCGGGTTGTGACAGCTCGGACTCGAGACCGTCTCCGGTCCACACGATTCGCACGACGCGCCGCTCCTGGTACAGGTGGTAGCCCCGCTCGGCGACGCCGCGCGGGACGTCGCCGAGGATCTCGCCGCTTTTGATGTGGAACAGGCCGGCCGGTCGGGAGCGCCTGTCGGCCGAGTGAGCGTCACGAGTCATAGCCCCTCATTTTATCAAGAAACCGGTCGACGTGCGAGCCGGGTGGCATCATCGAGGCCACCGCGTTCAGGTGGACTCGGTGGTCTCGATCTCGCCTTCGGCACCGGGGCCTGTGTCGCGCGGGATTGCGCTGTTCGAGTGTCAGGAGGCTCCGCGTGGCCGCCACTCCCAGACCGATTGCGTGTGTCATGCGGCATCGGCAGGGGCGAACCGGGTTCGTCAGGATCACCGGGCGACCGTCGACACAACGGATGCATGAACAAGATCCTGATGTAATTCAGTTATTTACGGTGGATCAAGTTATATTTGATAAATAATTACTCAAATTTTTGTTTTCAGAACTTGACAAATTTAAACGCAGGTCTTATATTGATGTTGGATGCGAGATTGATAAGGAGGTACTCATCATGAGAAGCATGATTCGGTGGCAACCGATCAACCGGCCCGCAAACTGGAACACTGGCATCGACCGTCTCTTCAACGAGTTCATGGGCCGCAGCCTGCGCCACATGGACGAGGAGACCTCGGCGAGCGGCAGCTGGTCGCCAGCGGTCAACATCCTCGAGAAGGATGACGCCATCGTCATCAGCGCCGACCTGCCGGGCCTGAAGGCCGAGGATGTCGAGGTGACGGTCGACAACGGCGTGCTCACCCTGCGTGGCGAGCGGAGCTTCGAAGAGGCGAGCGAGGGCGAGACCTACCACCGCGTCGAGCGTTGGTACGGCAGCTTCGAGCGCAGCTTCTCGATCCCGAACTCGGTCGACCCGTCGAAGATCGAGGCTCGCTTCGTCAACGGCGAGATGAAGGTCAACCTGCCCAAACGGGACGAGTCCAAGCCGCGATCGGTCAAGGTCAAGGTGGCAACGACCTGACGCCCGGACCGTCGCCGCAGGCGACTCGGAACGCGCTACGGCCCCGGCACTGCCGGGGCTTTCTCTTGACCGGCGGTGCGGTGACCCGTAGCGTGGCGGTATGGCAGACGATCCGGTCACCGTGGCGCTCGGCGGCGGGGCCGCCAAAGGTCTCGCCCACGTCGGGGTGCTGGCCGGTTTCGAGGAGGACGGCGTCGAGATCACGGCGCTTGCCGGGACGTCCATGGGAGCGGTGGTCGGGGCGCTCTGGGCGCAGGGGATGACGGCGCGCGAGATGGAGGCCCTGTTCCGCTCCGTCGACTGGGGCCGACTCGGCCGAATCCTGGTCACCTCGGTCACTGGTGCCGCCTTCCGCGACATGGTTCGCGAGACCCTCGGCGGACAACGCATCGAGGATCTCCCGCTGCCGTTCGCGGCGGTGTGCGGCGATCTCGACACCGGTGAGATGATCGCCGTCGACTCGGGCGAGGTCGCAACGGCGGTCTGCGCATCGTCGTCGATCCCCGGGATCCTGCCGCCGGTCGTCGTCGATGGTCGACGTCTGATCGACGGGGCGGTGGTCGAGCCGGTTCCGGTCACGGCGGCGAATCGGCTGGCCTCCGACCGGGTCGTTGCGGTGAACGTCATGCGCCCCCCGGTTCGGGGGGAACGTGGCGGCTCGATCGTCACCATCCGACCCGTGCAGGTCGAGCTGCCGTCGGTGGTCCGGCGTGTCGAAGCGTGGCTCCGACGTCAGCGCGACCGGGGGTCGGGTGGCGAGATCGGTGCTCGCGTCTCGCGCTGGGAGACGGTCGTCCAAGCCTTCCACATCATGCAGTACCGGCTCGCCGCCAGCCATTCGGCGGACACACCCACCATCGAGCCGCCGACGGGCCGGTTCGGCTGGTTCGACTTCCACCGGGCCGGCGAGATCATCGATGTCGGGTACGCCAGCTACCGGCAGTGGGCCGACCGTCCGGGGTGAGGCCGGTCAGCCGGCGAGGTTGGCCGCGACGAAGTCCCAGTTGATCCAGCTCCAGAACTGGTCGAGGTACTTCGGTCGGGCGTTTCGATAGTCGATGTAGTAGGCGTGCTCCCAGACGTCGCAGGTGAGCAGGGGGGTGTCACCGTGCCGCAGGGGGTTGTCGGCATTGGCCGTGGTCGTCACGGCGAGGGTTCCGTCAGGTCGCTGCACCAACCACGCCCAGCCCGAGCCGAAGCGCGCTGCCGCGTGCGTGTTGAAGGCCTCTCGGAGCGCGTCCAGGCTTCCGAATGCGCCGTTGATGGCGTCCAACACGTCTCGTCCCGGCGACCCACCCCCGCCCGCCTTGAGACCTCGCCAGTAGAAGGTGTGGTTCCAAACCTGAGCGGCGTTGTTGAACACGCCGCCGTCCGCGGTCCGGATCAGCTCCTCGAGCGAGGCTCCCTCCTGCGGCGTCGAGGTGGTCAGCCTGTTCAGGTTGTCGACGTACGCTTTGTGGTGCTTGCCATGGTGGTAGTCGAGGGTCTCGGACGACAGAAACGGTTCGAGGTCGGTCGGGCCGAACGGTAGATCGGGGAGCGTGTGCGCCATGGTGTCCTCCTCTGACGACGAGTGGTCCGCACCCAGAGACAACCAATCGAGAAGAATGCTCTATTCCGGCACGTTGTATTGAGATTAGGAATCAAACATGCCAGGTTGGCGAGCGCGGATCTCGCGGGCCCGGTCGAGCCCGCCCGCGAACGCGGGCGACACATCGGCCGCTGGACACAGCGCATTGAAACCGCACCACGCGCACAGGATGCCCGGTTGGGCGGGAAACTCCGCGGCGGTCTCCGCGGCGATGGCGAGCTGGTGGAACCGCGCAAGCAGCTCGTGCGCACGGTCGGCGTTCACCGACTGCCAGCTGGTGGTGTCGTGACGCAGGTAGTGGTAGCCGGCGAGCGCCTCGGGTTCATCGCGGCTCAGCATGGCGCACGCGGCGTAGAGCGGCGCCTGCAAGCCCTCGGAGAAGTCCGACGGGTTGCCTTCGTTCTTCGACGTCTTGTAGTCGATCACGAAGAGTCGACCGTTTTCGGTCCGTCCGATCCGGTCGGCAAAGCCGGTGAAGACCAGGTCGTCCGGCAGGCGGTGGGTCAGGCGCTGCTCCAGGGCGACCGTGCTCGATCGATCGCGCTGGAGTGCGCCGCGGTGGAACCGTTCGACCATCTCGCGGCCGGCGACGAGCGACGCCTCCCGCCGATCACCGCACCGAATCACGACGATGTCGTCGGTCAGACCGTCGGCCCAGACCTCGTCGAGCCTCGCCAGCGTGGCGGCGAGCGATGGCACGGACGAACGATCGCGCTCGCTGTACAGCCATTCCAAGACGTCGTGGACCACGTTTCCCAGATAGGACTCGACGGACCGGAACAGCTCCTTGATTCCTTTGAGATAGCGGTAGCGGTACCGCGCTGGGCATTGGTGGAAGGTCTTGACCCGCGAAAACGAAAACTGATTGCGCGGCGTCGGAGCGCTGGCGGGGCTCGGCATCGGGGAAGTGTACTGCAGCCGGCGATGCGCCTTCCGCTGTGGATGGCCGCTAGACCGGGTTCGGCATTTCGATGTACTCGACGTCGAGACCGTGGCGATCGGTGATCCAGCTGCCGAGAGCGCGAACGCCGAACCGCTCGGTCGCATAGTGACCGGCCGCGATGAAGTGGACCCCGTCCTCGGCGGCCTGATGCAGCACCCACTCGGTGGCCTCTCCGGTGATGTAGGCGTCGAGGCCGGCCGCCACCGCCTGGTGGTACTCGCGCTCCGCCGCCCCGGTCACGATGCCGACCGACGAAATCCGGCGCCGGTCGCCCTCGAAGACCTGGGGCTCGCGGTCGGTGGCCCCGGCGACCGCGGCGAAGAAGTCCTCCGCATCGACCGGTTCCGGGAAGATGCCACAGACGCCGGCGGAAGACCCCTGGTGCTCGGCGAACGGCTCGAGCTCGGCGAGCCCGAGGTGGCGCGCGAGCTGGGCCGCGTTGCCGAGCTCCAGGTGACGATCGAGCGGCAGGTGGTACGCGATCAGCGACACGTTATTGGCGAGCAGCAGACGAACCCGCTCGCGAAACGAACCCACGATGCGCGGCGCCTCACCACTGTTCCAGAGGATCCCGTGGTGCACGAGAATAGCGTCGGCCTCCCGGTCGATCGCCCGGGTGAACAGGGCCCGGGACGCCGACACCGCGGTCACCACCCGTTCGACGTTCGGAGTGCCCTCGACCTGAAGCCCGTTGGGGCAGTAGTCGCGGACCGCATCCGCGTCGAGGAGCTCATCGAGATCGGCCACCAGTTGCATCAGGTCCATGGCGTCATGGTAGCGCAGGCCGAAGTAGAATTGGCCTACGGGGATGTCGAAGGCTCGGTCGCTCGCGGTTCGGATTCTGCTGGCGGTGTCCGTCGCCGGCCTGGTGTCGTGCACGCCCGACGAGCCCCCGGTCGAGCCCGGGTTTCGGGTTCGCCTGTTGACCTCGGTGGTGGTGAGCGGCCGATGGGAGCGCGCCGCCGAACGCGGCCTCGGGTTGATTGCCGCCGAGCTCGACGCGGACGTGGCGCGTGTCCGTGCGACGGGCGCGGCGGACCAGAGGGTCCGGTTCCGCGAGCTCGGCCGAAAAGGTGTCGATCTCGTGTTCTGCATCGGGCCAGAGGTCGAGGCGCTGGTCTACACCGAGGCCGGTGCGTTTCCCGACACCGACTTCATCGTCATCCCCGGCGAGGTGCATGGCGCGAACGTGGCGAGCATCACGTTCATGCCGGAGGAAGCCGGATACCTGGCGGGTGCGGCGGCTGCGAGTGTCGTCGACCAACCGTCGCTCGGTCTGCTGCGCGGTGCCGGACGGCCCTGGCTCGATCTCCTCGAACGCGGCTTCGTCGCCGGCTTCCGGTCGGTTCATCCCGGAGCCGAGGTGGTCACCGCCGACGGGCCGGACGGACCGTGGCAGCTCGTCGCGGCTGGGGTCCCGATCGCGCTCTACTCGTCCGACCGGATCGACGCACAGACACTGGCCGCGGCGCACGACGCCGGGCTGCTCCTGGTCGGCGCCGACCCGGCGCTGCTGACCGCCGAGCCGGATCTCGTGGTCGCAGCGGTCGACGTCGACGTCGCCGAGGCCATGCTCCGGGTGGCGCGCGAGGTTGACGACCGGAGTTTCACCGGCCAGGTTTTCGCCTTCGATCTGGGTTCGGGCGTGCTCGACGTCGTTCCGGGCTCCGGGCTCGGTTCGCCGGAGCGTGATGCAGCGCTGCGCGACGCTATCGAGCGTGCCCGGTCGGAGATCACCGCGGGCTGGGTCGAGATCGAGGAGCTCGGCATCGGCAGCTGACTGCGCCGTGCTGGGCCGGCCGATCGAGCGCGTGCTCGAAGTGGTCGACCACTGAACCGGTCAGCGGGACCCGGCGCGGGCTCCGATCACCGACCGCCAGGCTTGCTCGACGCGATTGAACACCGCAGGCCAGGTGAACGGCTGCAGGGCGGCGCGCCGATCGCCGACCGGGGGGGCATCGAGTGCACGCTCGAGGGCGGTCTCGAGCCGGTGGACGAATGCCGGCAGGCCGTCGGGCCGGGGTCGGTCGATGGTCTCCATCGCCGGCAGCTCCACGGTGTCGAGGGCGCTGCCGAGCCGCGGGGCGAGCTCGCGGGCGACGCCCGGGAGGTCGGTCGCCACGAGCCGACAGCCGCAGGCGAGCGCCTCGACCAGGACCAGCGGCACGCCCTCGAAGAACGACGGCAACACGCACACCGCCGATCGCCGCATGAGGTCCGCGAGCTCGGCGTGAGGCAGCTGGCCGTGCAGCACGACGAGCGGGTGCATGGCGGCCATTCGCGCCCGGAGAGCCTCCGCCTCGTCTCCAGCTCCGTCGCCGGCGACGTGGAGCCGGGTTTCGGGCCGGCGTC
>JASFPU010000074.1:0-9544 GCA_050115855.1 Holophagae bacterium | reverse complement strand
GGCCCGGCTGACCGCCCGCACCTCACCGAGCAGGCCGATCTCACCGAAGATCGCGAGATCCGGCGGCACGGGTCGATCGGCGGCGGACGACACCAGCGCCGTCGCGACCGCGAGGTCGAGCGCCGGTTCACGCAGCGACAGCCCACCGACCAGGTTGAGGTAGACGTCGCGGTCGGCGAGCGAGACCCCTGCGTGGCGCTCGATGACGGCGAGCAGCAGCGCGAGCCGCGAGCCGTCGAAACCCTGTGCGACCCGGCGCGGCGTACCGAGCTGCGACGGCGACACCAGCGCCTGGACCTCGACCAGGAGCGGCGCGGTGCCCTCGAGCGCGGCGGCGACCACCGAGCCCGCGACCCCGCGCCGGCGGTCTTCGAGCAGCCATGCGGACGGGTTCTGCACCGCCTCGAGCCCGGCGCCGGTCATCGAGAACAGCGCCAGCTCGGCGACCGTGCCGAAACGGTTCTTGCCGGCGCGGAGCACGCGCAGATCGTGGCCGGGCTCGCCGTCGAGCGACAGCACCACGTCGACCAGGTGCTCGAGCAGCTTGGGCCCGGCGATGTGCCCCTCCTTGGTAACGTGGCCGACCAGCACGACTGGGACCGCGCGAGTCTTGGCCAGGTGTTGGAAGGACGCGGCCGACTGCCGGACCTGGCTCACCGAGCCCGCGACCGCATCGACCTCGTCGATGGTCATGGTCTGGATCGAGTCCACCACCACCAGCTGCGCCGACAGCGCCTCGATCTGGGCGAGCGCGGCGTCGCACGACGTCTCGGGCAGCAGCAGGAGGTCGGGCACCAGACCGCCGATGCGCTCGGCACGCAGCGCGACCTGCTCGGACGACTCCTCGCCCGTGATGTAGACGACCGGTCCGCGCGCCGCCGCGGTCGCGGCGGCGACCTGGAGCAGCAGGGTCGACTTGCCGATCCCGGGCTCGCCCGCGACCAGAATCACGGAGCCGGCGACCAGCCCGCCGCCGAGCACCCGGTCGACGCCGTCGAGACCGCTCGGGATCCGCGGCGTGGCCGCCGCCGCGGCGTCGGTGATCGGCGCCGGCCGAGCCCCGGTACGCGACGGTGCCGGGGACCGTCGTGTGCGAGTCGCCCTGGCCGGTTTCGGCTCCTCGCTGAAGCTGTTCCACGCACCGCACCCCGGGCATTGACCGAGCCACTTGCTCGACTCGTGACCGCAGTCGGTGCAGAAGAAACGGGTGTCCCGGCCCGCAGCCATCAGCGGCTGACGGTCACCACGGGACGTCCTCCTCGCGGTGGCTGGTCTCGGCATTCTCGAACCGGGTGAACTCGTGCTGGAAGACCAGGTCGATGTCGCCGATCGGACCGTTGCGCTGCTTGGAGATGATCAGCTCGGCCCGCCTCGGATCCTCGACCTCGCGGTCGTACACCGATGGTCGGACGATGAACAGGACGACGTCGGCGTCCTGCTCGATGGAGCCGGACTCACGGAGATCGGACAGCTGCGGCCGGTGGTCACCGCCGCGCCGCTCGGGCTGCCGGCTGAGCTGGGACAGCACGAGGAGCGGCACGTCGAGGTCCTTGGCGACACCCTTGAGCCCGCGAGAGATCGCCGACACCTCCTCGGTCCGGCTGTTGAAGCGGGCGCCGCCCGACATGAGCTGGAGGTAGTCGACCATGACCAGGTCGAGCCCCTTCTCCTGCTTCAGCCGGCGCGCCTTGGCCGACAGCTCGAGCACGGTGATGCCGGGCGAGTCGTCGATCCAGATGTCGGCCTCCTGCAGCCCCTGGGCGGCCATCTCGAGCTTGGGCCAGTCGGACTTGGCGAGGTAGCCGCCGGCGAGCCGCTTCTGATCGACCCGACCCTCGGCGGACAGCATCCGACGGACGAGCTGCTCGGCCGACATCTCGAGCGAAAACACCGCGACCTTCATGCCGCCGCGCAACGCCGCATGGGTGCAGATGTTGACCCCGAGCGAGGTCTTGCCCATCGACGGTCGGGCGGCCAGGATGACCAGGTCCTTGCGCTGCAACCCCGAGGTCAGCTCGTTGAGCCGCGTGAACCCCGTGTCGAGCCCGGTCAGGGCCGAGCCGGAGGTCCGGCTGTCCTCGATCGCCTTGAGCTCGGTCTCGGCGAGCCCCCGGATGTGCAGCAGACCACCGGCGAGGGTGTCCTCTGCGATGTGGTAGACGTCGCGCTGCGCCGCCTCGACCGCCGACCTGGCCTCGCCGTGATCCATCGAGCAGGTCGTCAGGATGCGCTGCGCCGCCGCGATCAGACGCCGCTTGACCGCCTTGTCGTGGACGATCTCGCCGTAATGCACGGCGTTGGCGACGTCGGGCAGGGCGTCGACCACCGACGACAGGTAGGCGGCGCCGCCGACCCGCTCGAGCAGGCCCTGCTCGCGCAGGTGGTTGGTGACCGTGAGCAGATCGACCGCCTGACCGCGCTCGTGGAGCGTTTCGCAGGCGCCGAAGATGATCCGGTGCGCCTCGGTGTAGAACTCCTCCTCGCGGACCTTCTCGAGCACCATGAGCAGCGCGGTCGGATCGAGCAGCATGGCGGCGAGCACCGCGCGCTCCGCCTCGGGCTCGTTCGGCAGCCGATCGATCATCGGCAACCTGTCGCCGGCAGCCTCCTGGTGAGGTGTGCTCATGGATTGAGTATGGTATCGCAAACCGGAACGGTGTTCAGACTTTTTTCTCGCCCCGGATTTCGCCGAAATCCGGGGCGAGAAAAAAGAAGGAGTTTGCAGCAAGTACGATGTCGTCATGGGCGCCGAGAGAGGACGAAGAAAAACGCCCGGGCCGAAGCCCGGGCGTTTGGTGTTCCGGTACGGAACCTAGAAGGACCAGCGGACGCCGAGCCGCGCGCGCCAGCGCGACCGGAGGTCGTTGTAGGTGAAGATGTCAGTATCCTCAGGATCGGTGACGACGCTCCGCAGCTCGTAGATCGGCTTACCGTCGTCGGTGACGCCTTCGTATGACACCGGGCTGACGGTGCCGAACGCGACATAGCGGACGAGACCCGATTTGTCGTCGATGAGGTTCCAGAAGTTGAAGATGTCGAGGCTGATCTGGAGCGACGACTTGCCGGGGATCGGGATGTTCTGCCGGATCGCCAGGTCGGTCTGAGTCACCCAGGGCTGGTTGGTCGCGTTGCGCGGTGCGATCTTGCCTTTATAGCTGCTCAGACCGGCGCGCTCGATATAGGCGTTGAGCTGGTCCCAGGTGCCGTTGAGGATCTCGACGTCATCGGGTCCCGACGGGACGTAGATCAGGTCGTTGAGGGCGAAGTTGTCCTCGTTGATCGACGGCCGGTCGAAGTTGTAAATGTTGGAGTAGGGCTTGCCGCTCTGGCGGTTCCAGAACAGCGACACCGTGGTCGACCAGCGGCTCTTGCGGTTGAACTCGTAGTTGAGGTTGACCACTGCCCGGTGCTCGACCTGGAAGTCCGACGCCGACAGCCCGACGTTGTTCGGGTCGGCGGCCTCGGTGTACTGCCAGTTCGACACGGCGCGGCTCGACGTGCCGTCATTGACGACGTTGGCCTCACCCCAGGTGTAGGAGACGCTGCCCCAGAGCGGGAAGTCACCGTACGGCTTCTCGAGCTTGAGGATGACGTTGGTGGCGTCGCCCTTGGAGGTGTTGGTCAGGTAGTAGGCGCCCGAGAAGTCCGAGCTCAGGGTCTCGTAGATCGGCCGCCCGTCGAACGGCAGGTTCTCGCCGGTCTGGACGATGTTCAAGTTCTTGTAGTCGATCTCGTTCTGGCTCTGGGCATACAGCACCTCGGCGGTGGCGACCATGTTCCACAGCGGCAGCCGGTAGTCGAAGGCGAGGTTGGCGCGCCAGGTCTGGGGAAAGTCGAAGTTCGGGTCGACGGCGTTGATCTCCTGGGTCGAGGCGCCGCCGATGTCGGTCGGCTGGTTGTCCGGGTCGGGGTTGAACGGGATAAAGTCCGGGTCATCCTCGAACGCGGCGATCGTGGTCTGACGCGTGCCGGTGCGGCCGTAGTTGTTGGAGATCCAGACGTAGGGGGTGCGGCCGGAGAACAGGCCGACGCCGCCGCGCAGCTGCATGATGCCGTCGCCGTTGATGTCCCAGTTGAAGCCGAGCCGCGGCGACCACAGCAGATTGCCATCTGGGATGTTCGAGGTGCTGGTGCCGAAGGTGTCAAATGCGAGCTGATTGTAATCCGGTTTGTCGGGGAAGAACGGAGCGTCGACCCTGAGTCCGTACACCAAAGTGAAGTTCGGCTTGGCGCGCCAGGTGTCGCCGGCGTAGAGCCCGAGCTGGTAGGTGTCGAACGAGTCGGCGGGGTTGTTCGGATCGTTGGGGAAGGTGTGGAAGTAGGCGCTCGCCTCTCCCGCATAGTACTTGTCGAGGCTGTCGAACTCGTACGAGCCGAAGCCGTCCTGGATGAACAGGTTCTTGAACGAGTAGAACTCGTTGTGGGTGCCGACGGTGATCTCGTGGTCGCCGACGAGGAAGGTGAAGTCGTTGGTGATCTCGATGATGTCGGTGTCGAGCGAGTTGTAGGTCGAGAACTGCTCGGTGCCGATTTCCCACGAGTTGAAGTCGCCGTCGACGTTGACGATCTCGACGTGCGGGAAGCGGTCACCGACGCCGCCCCGGTTGTCGCGGATCGTCTGGTAGGTGACGCGCAGCTCGTTGAACATGTCGTCGCCGAAGATGGCGTTCCACTGGGCGACCAGCGAGTTGGTCTTGCTGGCAAAGTCGTAGGCCTCGTTGGGCCACTCGTAGCCGCCGTCGTCGGGCCGGTTGATGACGTTCGACGCGTCGACATAGTTGTAGCGTGCGGTCAGCGTGCTGCTGTTGTTGAGGTTGAGGTCGAATCGGACGAAGATCTTGTCGCTCGGGGTCTTGCGGGTGACCTCGCCGAGCCCGCCGGGGTCGTAGCCGTAGGTGTCGATGTTGAACTGTCGGAACTGCTCGGCCTCGGCGACGAAGTTGCCGCCCTGCCAGGCCTCACCGGTCGAACCGTCGAGCGACCATCCGGTCGGCCGGTCGAGGTCGTTGTGGCCGTAGTTGACGAAGAAGAAGGCCTTGTCCTTGATGATCGGACCGCCGAGGGTGAAGCCGTACTCGGTGTCGTCGTAGGTGCCGAACTCGGGGAAGAAGTCCGGTCCGTTGCCGACCAGGCTGTCGTTGCTGAAGTAGCCGAAGACGCCGCCGCTGAACCGGTTCGAACCGGACTTGGTGATGACGTTGACGCTGCCGCCGGTGAAGCCGCCCTGGCGGACGTCGAAGCTCGAGGTCACGAGCTGGAGCTCCTGGACCGCGTCGAGCTGGATCGGCTGGGTCTCGGACTGGCCGCCCGGCGTGCCGCTGTCGGCAAGGCCGAAGACGTCGTTGTTGACCGCACCGTCGATCGAGATGTTGTTGTAGCGCGGGTTGCGGCCGGCGACCGACAGGATCGTCGCGTCCTCATCCGGCGAGTAGGTCGAGAAGACCGGGTTGGTCCGCGCGAAGTCGTACAGGCTGCGATCGATCGTGGGCATCGAGTCGATCGTCCGCTCGCCCACCGAGCTCGCCACGCCCATCCGGGTCGGGTTGATGAGGTCGCTCGCCTGTCCCACCACGACGATCTCGGCCGTGGTCGCCTCGAGCTGGAGCTGGATGTCGAGCTCGGTCGTCTCGCCGAGGCGGACGTAGGCATCGTTGACGGTTTGCGTGGCAAAGCCCTGGAGCGACGCCGACACCTCGTACGGTCCGCCGACCCTCATGTTGACGACGCGAAAGCGCCCGGAGCCGTCGGTGATCGAGGTGTAGCTCGTGCCGGTGGCGGTCAGGGTCGCGACGACGGTGACGCCCGGCATCGGCTCACCGTTGGGATCGACCACGACACCGCTCATGGCGCCGGTGGTCACGCCCTGAGCGAACACCATGCCGGTGGACGCCAGGGCCACGATGATTCCGCAGATCACTCGTTTCATGAAATCCTCCTCTTGGTCCATTCCTGATGGACGAGACCATACCACCGACCGCGATGCCCAGTACAGACTTCACGGAGATTTTGCCCGAGGTTCGACGGCCCATCTCGGGTTCGACCCTCGCCGGGCCCCTCAGACGGCAGGAAACCCGTCATCTTGGAGCCGCCGCACGGCCTCGATCGCCCGTTCCGTGTCGATGTGCTGACCGATGACGATGCCGCCGTCGGTCGGCAGCACCCAGCCGATGCCGGCGCCGGTCCGCTTCTTGTCGTGTCCGATGTGGCGCCTGATGAGATCGACATCGAGATCGTCGATCGGCGGCACCGGACCGAGGTGCGCGACCGCTGCACGCAACGCCTCGTGGCTCGGATCGGACAGCAACCCCCGCTCCCGAGACAGCTCGGCCGCCGCCAGCATCCCCCAGGCGACCGCCTCGCCGTGCAGGAAGCGGCGGTAGCCGGTGACCGCCTCGAGCGCGTGTCCGACCGTGTGGCCCAGGTTGAGGGCGGCTCGTGCGCCGCGCTCGCGCTCGTCGTCCTCGACGACCCGCGCCTTGACGGCGAGGCATCGGGCGACGAGATCCTGCCAGGTCTCCGACGTCAGCGCGGCGTACTCGACGGGGCGGTCGCGGTCGATCACGGAGAGCAGCTCGTGGTCGCCGATCCACGCGGTCTTGACGACCTCGGCGAGCCCGGCACGCAGCTCCCGGACCGGCAGGGTCGACAGGGTGTCGACGTCGGCCAGCACCAGTCGCGGCGGCCAGAACGCACCAATCAGGTTCTTGCCCTCGGGCAGGTTGACGCCGGTCTTGCCGCCGACCGCGGCGTCGACCATGCCGAGCAGGGTGGTCGGTGCGGCGATCCAGTCGATGCCCCTGAGGTACACCGCGGCGGCGAAGCCGACCGTGTCGGTGACGACGCCGCCGCCGATCGCCAGCACCGTCGCCGACCGGTCGAGGCCGGCGGCGAGCCAGCGCCGGCACAGCATCTCGACCGCGGACCAGCGTTTCGCGGGCTCGCCGCTCGGCAGCTCGACCAGATCGAGCTCCAACCGATCGGCGATCGTCCGCCCGTAGAGCCGACCGACCGTGGCGTCGGTGGCGACCGAGCCCGGGACCAGATCGCTCTCACCCCGAACCGCCGTCGTGATCCGGTCCAGGAGACCGCACCCGACGACGACCGTGTAGTCGCCGCGCGCCGACCGCACCTCGAGCCTCGCCAGGGCGGATTGGTACACGGCGCCGCGGCGACGGGGCCGGTCAGTTCGGGCCCAGTGGTTGAGACCCGGTCTTAAGTGACTGTTTGAACAAGGCTTGCATGGTATCCTCAACGGGTTCGGCGGATCCGCCGTGGAGGGGTACATGCGCACATTCAGTCGTCTGGTCGCTGTCGGTGTCGTCGGAGTCGCGAGCTGGTCGTTGGCCTGGGGGGGCGAGGTCATCGGTCTCGCACCAACCGTCACCGGCGTCGAGCTCGAGACCGGGGAGAGCGAGGTCCTGCACCTCAGCGTCTCCGAGGTCACCCTCGACCGGATCTCGATCGACGGCGCCGACTGGGCCGTCGTGCGGACGCCCGACAGCCACAACCTGGTGCTCCGCGGCCTGCCGAGCCTGCCCCGGCTGACCGGCGAGTACCTGCTCGACCGGACCGGTGGCATCGAGCTCGAGCTCCTCGACCGCCGGGTGCGGGAGATCGACCTGGACTCCTACGGCCTCGCCGGGGTGGCGCCGTCCAAGGGCCACTTCGACCGCGGCACCGATCCCGCGACGGTGCCCTGGATCTTCGATGACAAGGTCTACGGTGGGACGTCGGCGTTTCCGTTCGACGATGCCGACGTCGGCGTGCCGTTCATCGCCGGACCGGTTCGGGGACAGTCGCTCCAGCTGCCGATTGCCTTCTGGCGGCCCGACACCAACGTTCTGACCGTTGTCGAGGAGGCCCGATTCCGGATCGTCCACCGGACCGACGCCGACAATCCGCGGCTCGGCCCGAACCGGCCGCTGACCGGTCTGTTCGACGGTCCGGCGCGGCTCAACGCGGTCAACTACGACACCACGCGCACGCGCTACACACCGTTCGTGGAGACCGGTCGGTTGCTGATCCTCGCCGATGACGACTTCGTCGACGAGGTCCAGCCGCTCGCCGACTGGCAGACCCTGGTCGGCTACCCGACCCTGCTCGTGCCGGTGTCGACCGCGGGCTCGACCGCGGCCCAGATCAAGAGCTATATACAGTCTCTTTATGACTCACCGGGCGGGCTGACCTGGATCATCCTGGTCGGCGACTCGGACCAGATCCCGTCGCTCACCGGTGTCAACGAGGGGGCGACCTGCGACCCGTGCTACACCAAGCTCGAGGGCGCCGACAACCGGCCCGATGCCGCGATCTCCAGAATCTCGGCCCAGACCGAGGCCGACGTCACCGTGCAGGTCGACAAGATCCTGGACTACGACCGGTTCCCGGACACCGGCTCCGCCGGCGCGTGGTACGGCAAAGGCTTCGGCGTCGCCGGCGACGACACCGGCGGCACGCCGTCGTATGCCGACTGGGAGCGGGTCGAGTTCCTGCGCGACGACCTGATCGCGCCGGCCTACAACTTCACCGAGTTCGACCAGCTGTACCACTCGCCGTCGGCGAGCCAGGTCGGCGCCTCGATCAACGACGGTCGGTCGCTCGGCCTGTATATCGGCCACGGCGGCGAGACCTACTGGGTGACCTCCGGCTTCAGCGTGACCGACATCAACAACATGCTGACCAACGCCGACACCCTGCCGGTCATCTGGAGCGTCGCCTGTGTCAACGGGCGCTTCGACCGCTCAGGCGGTGACTGCTTCGGTGAGGCCTGGCTCAAGAAGGACGGTGGCGGCGCGGTCAGCTTCGAGGGCGCGACGACCAACGAGTCGTGGGTGCCGCCGTGCGATGCCCAACGCGGCGTCGTCGACTCGCTGCGGCTCGAGACCGCCTTCACGACCGGCGGCCAGCACGTCAACGGCAAGCTCTACTGCATGGACATCAACGGCGACTCGAACTCGTCCGAGGGCACCCGGTTCATGGAGCAGTCGACCCTGTTCGGCTCGGTCACCCTGTGGCCGCGCACCCTGCCCGCGGTTGCCCCCGACGAGCCCGATGACTTCACCTCCGACGGCGGCACCGCGTCGCTCACCGTCAAGGTCGGCGGCGCGCCGCTCGCCAAGGCGGGGGGCGCCATCGTGTCGTTTTACGACGACGCCGGCGGCATCAACGTCGTCGGCTCGGGTCTGATCGACGCCAACGGCGTGGTAACCGCGACGGTGACCGGCGACCCGACCCACTGCCACATCCACGGCCAGAACCTGGTGCCGGCGTCGTTCGAGCTCGCCGCACGACCCGAGGGCCGGGTCAGCCTCGACGCGTCGGTCTACGCCTGCTCTTCGACCGTGACGGTCCGGGTCGTCGACAGCAACGTCCCGGGCTCAGGTCCGGGCACCGTCGACACGACCACGGCCGAGCTCGCGGGCGGTGGTTCCACGCACGTCGTGACGCTCACCGAGACCGCCGCCGACCGCAGCGTCTACACCGGCAGCGCGGTGCTCGGCTCCGACCTCGTGGTCGGCCACGGCGACACCCTGGTCGCGACCTACAT